>JANONZ010000198.1:0-15191 GCA_031421095.1 Thermomicrobiales bacterium | reverse complement strand
CTTGACCACGACGTAGTCGAGTGCGGGCTCGAAGGCGGCGACCGTCGTGCCGGTCACGACGTTCGGGATCTCGGCGAGCCGGCGGCCGATCGCGATCTGTGTTGCGACGCGGGCGATCGGGTAGCCCGTCGCCTTCGATGCCAGGGCGGAGCTCCGACTGACGCGCGGATTGACCTCGATGACGGCGTACTCCGTCGCGTCCGGGGAGAGGGCGAACTGGACGTTGCAGCCACCCTCCACGCCCAGTGCCCGGATGATCGTCAGGGCTGCGCTCCGCAAGCGCTGGTGGACGGCGTCGGTCAGCGTCTGGACCGGCGCGACGACGATCGAATCGCCGGTGTGGACGCCGAGCGGATCGACGTTCTCCATGGAGCAGACCGCAATGCACGTGTCATCGGCGTCGCGCATGACCTCGTACTCGATCTCCTGCCAGCCGACCAGGCACTTCTCGACCATGACCTGGCCGATCGGGCTCGCCCGCAGGCCGGCCCGGATGCGCTCGCGGTAGGCCGCCTCGGTCTCGACGATGCCACCCCCCGTGCCGCCAAGGGTGAACGCCGGGCGGACGATGGCCGGCAGGCCGATGGTCGCGAGGGCCTCGTCGGCCAATGCCTCTCGGGCCGCCGGCGTCGAACCCTCGACGATGAAGCTCGGGGCGTAGGGCTGGCCGATCCGATCGAGCAGATCGCGGAAGGCCTCGCGATCCTCGGCCATCCGGATCGCCGCCAGAGGCGTGCCCAGGAGCCGGATGTCGTGACGTTCGAAGACGCCCGCATCGGCCATCGCGATCGCGAGGTTGAGGGCGGTCTGCCCGCCCAGGCCGGCGAGCAACCCATCCGGTCGTTCCCTGGCGATGACCGCCTCCACCGCCTCCACCGTGAGTGGCTCCAGGTAGATGACGTCGGCGACCGAGGGGTCGGTCATGATCGTGGCCGGGTTCGAGTTGATGAGGATCGTCCGGACGCCCTCGGCGCGGAGAGCGCGGCAAGCCTGCGTGCCGGCATAGTCGAACTCGGCGGCCTGGCCGATGACGACGGGTCCGCTGCCCAGGATCAGGACCGAGGCGGGCTTTGGAGGAGGCGCGGCCTTCGGCGGTGGGGCGGTCATCGCTGCCCCGCGGCGGCGGCCACGAACCGATCGAAGACGGCCAATGCATCGAGCGGGCCCGGTGCCCCCTCCGGGTGGTACTGGACAGTCTCGATCGGCAGCTCCCGATGGCGGAGCCCCTCCACGGAGCGGTCGTTGAGATTGATCTGACTGACGTGGAAGCCGGACCCGGCAGGCAGCGAGTCGCCGACGACCTGGACCTCGTGGTTCTGGGCGGTCACCTGGACCAGTCCCAGATCCACGTCCTGGACCGGGTGGTTCGCGCCGTGATGCCCAAAGCGCAGCCGCCGCGTGTCGGCACCGGCCGCGCGACCGACGATCTGGTGCCCCAGGCAGATGCCCAGCAGCGGCCGGCCGTCATCGATGACCGCTTTGGCCAGCGCCACCTGCGCCGCCAGCCGGGAGGGATCGCCGGGGCCTGGTGACAAGACCACGCCGTCGATATCGGATGAGAGCAGGTCCGCCGCAGAGGTCGTGTGGGGCAGGACGCGGACCCGTGCACCACGGAGCCGAAGCGAGCGGACGATGTTCGCCTTGAGCCCCAGGTCCACGATCGCGATCCGCGGCCCTGTCTCGTCCGGATCGCCGTAGTCGGTAACGGTCGGCGGGGAGACCTGGCCGACGAAGTCCTGGTCCTCCCAGCGTGTGACGCTTCGGGCAGCGGCCCGAGCGCGCTCGACATCGACGTCGCCAGGCGCGGTGACGATCCCACGGAGACAGCCGGTGCTGCGCAGGTGGCGAGCCAGACCGCGCGTATCGACGCCGGCGATGGCCGGGATATCCGAACCGCGCAGGAGGGCGGCCAGCTGGAGGGCACCGTCCGCTACGGCGGCGGTCGCGTTCGCCACGACGAGTGCCCGGAGCCACGGTCGTCGAGACTGGTCGTCCGCGACGAGTCGACCGTAGTTGCCGATGAGCGGATAGGTCATGACCACGACCTGGCCGGCGTACGAGGGGTCCGTGCAGACCTCCTGGTAGCCGGTCTGGCTCGTGTTCACGACCAGGTCACCGCCCGCGGCGACCGGCGCCCCGAACGCGACCCCGGGAAAGACCATCCCATCCTCCAGTACCAGCAGCGCCGGCCCGAGATCGCCGATCCGGGGGTCGACGACGGCCGAGGCGCGCGGGGACGGAGGGACGATCACGTGGACGCTCAGCGGCCCGGTTCGGAAACAGTGGGAAGGGGCTCACCAGGAGGGAGCGGGGCGCAGCGGAACGATCCGCCGATAGGCCATGGCACGCTCGACCAGCCTCCTTCCCGGCCTCACGGGACCGGTACGCCGGCCTCACAGGACCGGCCATGAAAGGACGTCGTCAGGGTAGCAGAGGCCGCGCCGATGCGGCGGCACGGACGCCGTCTCTCGCGCCCTACCGCCAGAGCGTCTCGTACGGGTGCTCGCCGACGAGGAGCCGCCCGACGAGGAAGCGCTCCAGGGCGAACGACGAGATGTCGACCGTCCGGGCCGTCCCATCGAGGACGAGCTCGCTCATGCACAGCCCGATGGCAGGCGCGGTCTTGAACCCGGTCCCGCTGTGGCCGCAGTCCAGGTAGAAGCCGTCCGGGCCGGCCGCGCCGAGGAGCGGCCGCTGGTCCGGCGTCAGGCCGTCCTGGCCGGAATGCGCGCTCTGGAACGTGGCATCGGCCATCGCCGGGATCCGCCGGCAGATCCGCTCGGCGACGCGTTCGGGGAAGTCGGCGGCGGCATCGGCGGTATCCCGATCGGGTGAACTGCCGAACTCGCTCTCGTCTTCCAGGCCCACGAGGACAAGGTCGGTTCCCTCGGGGCGGAAGTACATCGAGTTGTGGTCATCGATGACGACCGGGAGAGGACCGGACACGATCCGCGGCAGCCCGAGGTAGGCCGTGTCATGACGCCAAACCTTCACCGGGATGTCGAGCCCGACGAGGGCGGCGACCCGTGCCGCCCAGCCGCCTGCCGCGTTCACGACGACCGGTGCGGAGAACGAGCCACGAGTCGTCTCGACCCCGGCCACCCGTCCTCCGGCGACCGAGATGGCGGTCACCTCGGCGCCCTGGACCAACGTGGCACCAAGTTTGCGGGCGGCCTGCAGGAAGCCGGTAGCGGTCGCCGCCGGATCCGCGTATCCGGACTCTGGCTCGTAGGCGGCGAGCTCATCGTCGTCGACCGCCATGTCCGGGGCGAGCTGTCGGATCACGTCCGCGTCGACGACATCGGTCGGGATCCCGATGGCCCGCTGCGCGGCCACATTCGCCCGGAGCGCGTCCGCGTCCTCCGGTCGAGTCAGCTGCAGGAAGCCCGTCCGGGTGAAGCCGCAGTCGCCCCCGACCCGCTCGGCCCAATCGCGGAACCATCCATACGAGGCCCACGCGAGGCGCGCTTCCGCGATGAGGTCGTAGTGCATCCGGACCAGGCCGCTCGACCGGCCTGTCGCCCCGGCCGCGACGGTGGAGCGCTCGACGACGATCGGGCGGACGCCGCGGCAGGCGAGGTGGTACGCGAGGCTGGCGCCCTGGACTCCGGCGCCGATGACGATGACGTCGGCTGTCTCGACCATGTGGGGGCGTCCTCCTGTCCAACATGGGGCGCGCCGATAGCCTAGTCGAACCGGACGCCCGGGCCGACGTCGTTCCGTGCGCCGATCTTGGGCCCGCCACCGCCCTCGCCCGACGCTACAGTGGATCCACCCGCACGGTCCCGCTCCGTCCCAGTCTGGGAGCCTCCGTCGATGACCACCCCGTCCTCCGCGACCCCATCGGACCGGCCCTTCCCGCGTCTCTTCGAGCCGCTCCGGATCGGGAGCGTGACCATCCGGAACCGGATCGTCTCGTCCGGCCACGACACGGTCATGGCGGCAGACGGGCTCATGACGGACCAGCTCATCGCCTACCAGACAGCGCGGGCGGCCGGTGGAGTCGGCCTCATCGTGGTCCAGGTCGCCGGTGTCCACGAGAGCGCTCGCTACACCTCGCACATCCTCATGGCCACGGAAGACACCTGCATCCCCGGTTATCGTCGGCTGGCGGAGGCCGTCCACGCCCACGGGAGCGCGATCGTGGGCCAGATCTTCCACGACGGCCGGGAGCTCATGGAGTCGCACGACGGGACACTCCCGGTCGCGCTCGCCCCATCTGCCGTGCCGAACGAACGCTTCCACGTGATGCCACGAGCGATGCCGATCCCGCTTATCGAGGAGATCCAGGCCGGCTACGCCTCCGCCGCTCGGCGCCTGCGCGATGCCGGGCTCGATGGTGTGGAAGTCGTGGCGAGCCACGGCTACCTGCCCGCCCAGTTCCTCAATCCGCGGGTGAACCTGCGGACGGATCGCTACGGCGGCAGCCCGGATAACCGACTCCGCTTCCTGCGCGAGACGATCGCCGCGATCCGGGACGCGGTCGGCCGCGAGCCGGTCGTCGGCCTGCGCATCTCGATCGATGAGATCACGCCGGAAGGGCTGACCCCGGAAGACGTCCTGCCCGCCCTGGCCGTACTCGACGGCGACGGCCTCATCGACTACGTCAGTGTCGTGGCCGGGACGTCTGCGACCCTGGCCGGCTCCGGTCACATCGTCCCGCCGATGACCGTGCCGAACGCCTACACCGCGCCCCTCGCCGCGCGGGCGAAGGCCGTGGTGTCGGTCCCAGTCATCGTCGCCGGGCGCATCAACCAACCGCAGGAGGCGGAACGGATCCTGGAGCTCGGGCAGGCGGACGCGTGCGCGATGACCCGGGCGCTCATCAGCGATCCACTCCTGCCGATGAAGGCGGCCGAGGGCCGGACCGACGAGATCCGAGCCTGCGTGGGCTGCAACCAGGCCTGCATCGGCCACTTCCACGCGGGCTATCCCATCTCCTGTATCCAGTATCCGGAGAGCGGTCGGGAGCTGCGCTACGGACGGTTGGCGCGGGCGAACCGTGCCCGTGACGTCATGGTGGTGGGTGGCGGCCCGGGCGGGCTGAAGGCGGCGACCGTTGCCGCTGAGCTCGGCCATCGAGTGACGCTCTACGAGGCGGCCCGCCGGGTCGGCGGTCAGGTCCTGCTGGCCGAACGGCTGCCGGGCCGCGCTGAGTTCGGCGGGGTGGTGACGAACCTTGCGGGCGAGGCGGAGCGGGCCGGCGTCCGGGTCGTGACCGGCACGACCGTGGATCTCGAGGTCATCCGCCGTGAGCGGCCCGAGGTGGTCATTGTCGCCACCGGGGCCGGGCCGCGCCGTCCGCCGCTGGAGCTGTCGGGGGACCCGGTCGTGCTCGACGCCTGGCAGGTGCTGCGGGGGGCGGACATCCCGGATGGACGGCTGGTCGTCGCCGACTGGCGCTGCGACTGGATCGGGCTGGGCATCGCCGAGCTTCTGGCGGGGCGCGGCCGAAAGGTGACGCTGGGAGTGGACGGCTACATGCCCGGCCAGCGGATCCAGCAGTACGTCCGGGACGCGATGACCGGCGCCGTGACGAAGGCCGGTGTCCAGATCATCCCGCTGGTCCGGCTCTTCGGCTACGACGGCTCGGCGGTCTTCTTCCAGCACGTCCTGACCGGCGAGCCGGTCATCGTCGAGGAGGTCGCCGGACTGGTCCTCGCCCAGGGCCACGATCCGGTCGACAGCTTGCTCGTGGAGCTGGAGACCCCGGGAACGTTCGACGGGGAGGTCTACGGGATCGGCGACTGCCTCGCGCCGCGGACCGTGGAAGAAGCGGTCCTGGAGGGCCTCAAGGTCGCCGCCGAACTCTGAGCGGCGAGGCGGATGCTGGTGAGCCCGGAAGGACTTGAACCTTCAACACAGTGATTAAGAGTCACTTGCTCTGCCATTGAGCTACGGGCCCAGGGCCGGATGATACCGCAGCCGCGGAGATCCCGGCCACCCTCATACCGGCACCCTATACTCCGATGCCTTATGGCCACGCTGCATCCTTTCCGCGCCCTCCGGCCCACACCCGACCAGGCGTCGGCGGTCGCCGCGGTCCCGTACGACGTCGTGAGCACCACTGAGGCTCGTGCGCTTGCCGCCGATGAGCCACTGAGTTTCCTGCGCGTCTCTCGCCCCGAGATCGAGTTCCCGACCGACCAGGACCCGTACGCCGATGCCGTCTACGAGGCCGCCGTGCGCCAGTTCGCGCGGCTGCGAGCCGCCGCGCCGCTGGTCGAGGAAGCCACCGCCAGCGTCTACGTCTATCGGCTGCGCATGGGGAGCCACGAGCAGTCCGGTGTGGCCGCGTGTTTCTCGGTCGATGAGTACGAGAATGACGTCATCCGCAAGCACGAACGCACGCGCAAGGACAAGGAGGACGATCGGACCCGGCACATCATCGAGCTGCGGGCCCAGACGGGCCCGGTCTTCCTGACCTATCCGGCCTCGGCGGACGTGGATCGGGCGGTCGCGCGGACCGTCTCCGACGTGCCGCTCTTCGACTTCAGCGCCGTCGATGGCGTGCAGCACACGATCTGGCGGGTCAACGACGCACTGGGCGACACCCTGGTCGCGGCGTTCGCCGAGATCCCGCTGCTCTACATCGCGGACGGGCATCACCGCGCGGCAAGCGCGATGCGCGCCCGGCAGGCGCTGCGCGAACGAACGCCCGGACAAGGAGCGATGGAGGCGGACACGTTCCTCGCGGTCGCGTTCCCCGACGACCAGACACAGATCCTGCCGTACCACCGGGTGGTCAAGGATCTCGCCGGCCTGACGCCCACGGCGCTGCTCGGGGCGCTCGCGGAGCACGTCGTGGTCACACCCGGCACGGACACGCCCGGCGGGCCCGGCGAAGTCGCGATGTACCTGGCCGGCCGGTGGTACACCCTGCGGCTGGCGCCGGCCGCCCCTGGCACACCCGCTGCCGACCGGCTGGACGTGTCGCTGCTGCATGAGCAGGTGCTCGGGCCACTCCTCGGCGTCGGCGACCCACGGACCGACAAGCGGATCGACTTCATCGGGGGCATCCGCGGGCCAGGTGCCCTTGCCGCACGGGTTGACCAGGGCGCGGCGGCCGTCGCCTTCGCCATCTACCCGGTCAGGGTGGAGGACCTGATGCGGATCGCCGATTCCGGCGGCATCATGCCTCCCAAGTCCACCTGGTTCGAGCCGAAACTCCGGGACGGCCTGTTGACCCACTTGATCTAGGAGCGAAGCCCGCATGAAGGTTCTCGTCGCCGACCAGTTCGAACGATCCGGCCTTGACGGCCTGAGGGCGGCCGGCTGCGACGTCGTCCACGACGCGGCGCTGAAGGACGAGGCACTCGTCGCCGCGCTCAGCGAGACGCAGGCGGAGGTCCTGGTCGTGCGGTCCACCAAGGTGACTGCCGCGATGATGGATGCCGGGAACCTGGCGCTGATCGTCCGGGCGGGTGCTGGCTACAACACGATCGACGTTCAAGCCGCGTCGGCACGCGGCATCTACGTGTCCAATTGCCCGGGCAAGAACGCGATCGCGGTGGCGGAGCTCGCCTTCGGTCTCATCCTCGCGCTGGATCGTCGCATCCCCGACAACGTCGCAGAGTTGCGCGCCGGCCATTGGAACAAGAAGGAATTCGCACAGGCCAGGGGTCTCTACGGCATGACGCTCGGGCTGCTCGGCTTCGGCAGTGTCGCCCAGGAACTGGCCCGGCGCGCGCAGGCGTTCGGCCTGCACATCGTCGTCTGGTCCCGACGACTGGCGGAGCATCCCGACGTTGACTTCGCGACCTACGGCCTCGAGCCGGCCAGCCGCGGCTCACGCGTGACGATCGCACCGTCACCGCAGGCCGTGGCCGAGCAGGTAGACATCCTGAGCGTCCATGTGGCATCGGGACCAGAGACCGTGGGGCTCGTGAGCGCGGAGGTGCTCGGGCGCCTCAAGCCCGGCGCGTTCTTCATCAATACGGCACGCGCCGAGGTGGTGGACCACGACGCGCTCGCGCAGGCGGTTCGCGATCGCGGGATCCGCGTCGGCATGGATGTATTTCCCGACGAGCCGGCGACCGCCACGGCCGAGTTCGACTACCCGCTCCTGCAGGAAGCAGGGGTCTACGGCACGCACCACATTGGGGCGTCCACGGAGCAAGCGCAGGAAGCGATCGCGACCGAGACGGTGCGCATCATCAGCTCCTTCATGGAAACCGGGCGCGTGCCGAATGTGGTGAACCTGGCCCGGCGCACGCCGGCGACCCACATGCTCGTCGTGCGCCACCGGGATCGCCCAGGCGTGCTTGCGCACGTGTTCGAGCACCTGCGAAGGGATGACATCAACGTCCAGGAGACCGAAAACATCATCTTCGAGGACGCCAAGGCGGCGGTGGCCAGGATCAACATGGACCGCGCTCCATCGGTGGCGCAGCTCGCGGCGATGGAGTCGGGCAACCAGGACATCCTCAGCCTGCAGCTCGTGGCCATCTAGAAGGAGCCGTCCCCATGTCCGCGAATGACCGCGTCTGGAACTTCTCTTCAGGCCCCGCCGTGCTCCCAGTGTCCGTGCTCGAACAGGTGCAGCGTGATCTGGTCGCGCTCCCCGGCGTCGGCATGTCCGTCATGGAGATCAGCCACCGCTCCGCCCCGTTCGAGGCGATCATCGGGCAGGCCGAGGCGGATATCCGGCGGCTGGCCTCGATCCCGGCCGGTTACAAGGTCCTCTTCCTGCAGGGAGGAGCGAGCCTGCAATTCTCCATGGTCCCGCTGAACCTGCTGACCGTGGGGACGACCGCCGACTACGTGAACACCGGCTCGTGGGCCGAGAAGGCCGCGAAGGAGGCCGGGCGCGTCGGCAATGTGAACGTCACCGGCCTGGCCCAAGGCGAACCCTTCGACCGCATCCCGACGGACGCCGAGTGCACGTTCACACCGGGGGCAGCCTATGTCCACATGACATCGAACAACACGATCGAGGGCACGCAGTGGCACCGCCTTCCGGTCATCGGTGATGCGCCGCTGGTCAGCGATGCCTCATCCGACATCTTCAGTCGACCGATGGATGTCTCGCAGTACGGCCTCCTCTACGCCGGGGCCCAGAAGAACCTGGGGCCGTCCGGCGTCGTCCTGGTCATCGTCCGCGAGGATCTGCTGGCGCGATCGTCCAAGTCGCTGCACACCATGCTGAACTACGCCGTCCACGCCGAGAACGGTTCGCTCTACAACACCCCGCCTGCGTTCGGCATCTACGTGCTGGGACTGGTGCTCCAGTGGCTGCTGGATCTGGGCGGTCTTCGGGCGATCACGGCGATCAACGAACGCAAGGCCGGCAAGCTCTACGCGGAGATCGACCGGACCGGCTTCTGGCGACCGACCGCCCAGACCGACAGCCGAAGCCAGATGAACGTCACCTTCCGGCTGGCCAGTGAGGATCTCGAAACGTCGTTCGTGAAGGAGTCCACGGCGGCCGGGTTCGACGGGCTCAAGGGGCATCGCTCGGTCGGCGGGATGCGTGCCTCGATCTACAACGCATTCCCCGAGGACGGCGTGGACGCGCTCATCGAGTTCATGCGCGAGTTCGAGCGCCGCAACGGATAGGTCCCCGGCGGAACGCGGGGCTACGAACGCCGGCGATCGATCGCCACGCCGAGCACCAGAACGCCACCCGCCGCCACGCAAAGCGCAACCCCCACGACTGCATAGGTGGGTGGGTCGCCCGGCACGACGCTCGTGATGACGGCAAGGCCGGCGAGGAACAGCGCGAGCGCGTATGCCGCGGATCGTTTGAGGGTCATCGGGTCGACGAGGGCGATCGGCGCAGGCCACCCGATCCGACCGAGCCGCCCAACTCGGACCTCGGGTGGGCGGCGCCCCACATGGCGACTCGAACGGTCCAGGGTTCCCGGGAGACGCGGGCTGTGGTCACGGGCGCGAGGGTACCCCACTGCGGGTGCTGGCGGCGCCGGACCAGCTCTCGCGCGAGCGAGGCTTGCTATCCTTCGCCACTGGAACGGGGCGTCGTGGAGCGATGAATGAACGAAGCCGAACACATCGATGAGATCGCCGAGGCGGGAGCCCAGTGGGAATCCGCCGTCCGGGCCTACGTACGGACCTGGGGTCGTCCTGCGGCGGAAGGGGTCGTGACCGCGGACGAGTGGCGCGCCTCGGAAGCCGAGCGCTCGGCGCGGTCCGTCTACGAAACGGCCCGCGACAAGTATCGGCTCCATCTCCGCGGCGACACGCACGTGGGCACCGACGACCGCTAGCTCGGACCGCGCTCTGGAGGAGGTGGAGCGTCATCCGCGAGGCCCAGCCGGTGGGCGACCGCGGCAGCCTCGACCCGGTTCTCGACTCCGAACTTGCCGAGGATGTTCGAGACGTGGACGCTTGCCGTCTTGGGGCTGATGAACAGGTCGGCGGCGATCTGTCGATTCGACCAGCCGCCGGCGACGAGGCGGAGGACCTCGATCTCTCGGTCCGTCAGGCCGAGGTCCGACCAGGGCGAGTCGGCAGGCAGCGCGGTGGCCGCAGGCACCGCCGACACATCGGGTTCGGGCCCGTCCAGCCGCACTCTGGCATGTCGCGCGAGTCGTTCGATCTCGGCCATGAGTGGCGCCGCCCCGAGACGTCGGCACGTCGAGGCAGCGACCTGAAGCGCCCGCGCTGCGTCCGCCCACGACCCCCGGACCCCGAGGATGGCCTCCGCCTGCCGGTACCAACCGTACGCGGCCGGATACGGGCGACCGAGCACCTCCCACCGCGTCGCGACCTCGCGCCACGCGTCCGGGTCGCGCCGACCGGCCAGCCGCGCGAGTTCGGCGCGACACAGACCGTCGATCGCGGCACGCCGGCCATCGCTCGCCCCGATCGTAATCGCCACCGCTCGGTCAAGCCACGCTGAGATCACGGCGGCACGGTGCGCGGCTCCCTCCACGACCGCAGCGTCGCGTCGCGCTCGACCCGACTCGGCCTGGTCGGCCTCTGCCCGCAGGGCATTTGCCGCGAGCCAGCCGATCGCTGGGTCAGGGGGGCGGTCATCACGGAGCTCGGAGATCGCTATCTCGGCCACATGCCGGACGTCGTCGAGCCGACGCTCGGCACGGGCGAGTTCCGCAAGGCCGGCCAGCAGTTGCGCCCGGTATGCGTCGGTCGAGCCGATCGCCTCCGCCACCGTCTGGGCCTGTGCGAGGTGCGTTGCAGCGGCCTCTAGCCGACCCTGGTTCGTGTCCAGTCTTGCCCGGTTGATGTGCAGCCAGACCGCGGGCCGTCCGGCCGGGTCAAGATCGAGGCCCTCGTCGACGGCGGCGATAGCCTCGTCCCAGCGACCCAGGTCGAACAACGCCTTCGCGGCATGGCCCATGAGCACACCGCCGTACGTCCGGATAACGCCGATCCGTCGAATGACCTCGAACCCCTCGTACGCGACCTGCAGCGACGCCTCCGTCCGTCCGACGCGGTCGAGGAGCGCTGCCAGGTTCGCGTAGCCGAGGGCGATCCCCTCCGGTCCGTCCAGGCGCTGCGCGACGGCGAGGGCCTCCCGGAAGATCGCGACGCCACCGTCGACGTCGCCCAGCACGGCCGAGCACCAGCCGATGATGCCGAGGGCAAGCGCTTCCTCGCCCAGGGCGTCGGCGGCCCGTGCGGCACCGAGCGCCTCCTTGGCGAGTCGGGCTGCCTCAGGCAGTTCGCCGGCGAGCATGCGCAGACCCGCGGCCTGTGCGAGGGCCCGGGCACGGGCGGCGGATGGCGGGTCGGCCGGCAGTAGGCGGAGCGCCTCCTCGACCGCGGCCGCCGCTGCGGGCAGGTCGCCGGCCTCCCAGAGGTACCAGCGGAGCCGGTCGTGGAGCCACCCGAGTCGCACCGGGTCGTGCACGGGATCGGCCTCGAGCGTCGCGATCGCCGTCCGTCCAAGCTCCACGGCGTGCGAGTACGTGCCGGTCAGCACCGCACATTCCGCGGCGCGTTCGAGGAGCGCGACCCGGTCAACGCCCGCGGGGAGGGCTGCCAAGCCGGCCCGGTCCCATAGCTCGAGCGCACGCTCGTAGTGACGCGCGGCGTCGGCGAAGGCGAACGCGCGTTCGGCTGCCCCACCGGCCTCGACCAGGCAAGGGACAGCTCGCCGGTAGTCGCGGGCCGCATCCCACAGGTACGCAAGCTCGGACGCCTCGACCGGCAGACCGCCCACCGAGCCGCGCTCTGCCAGCGCGGATGCAAACGCCGCGTGGAGGCGGACCCGCTCGCCCGCCAGGAGGACCCCATAGACGACCTCGCGAAGCAACGCGTGGCGGAAGGCGTACCCGACCGGCAGACCGTCGGGCCCGTCCACCTCGACCAGGATCCCCTCCGCGATCGCCAACCGCAGGGCCGCAGCCACCTCGCGATCCGATAGGCGAAGCACGACGGCGAGGAGATCGTCATCGACCCGGCGGCCGGCCGCGGCGGCGGCTCGGAGCACCCCCTGGACGCGCAGGGGCAGCACCGCCACACGGGCGAGCAGGATGTCGTGCAGTTGCGGCGGCAGCGTGCCGTCGCCGCCGCGCCCCGTTGACGCAAGCAACTGGTCGGCGTAGAACGGGTTCCCGCCGCTCCGATCGAGCAGCTGATCGACGAAGCGCTTCCCGGAAGCGGATCCGATCCGGGCGGCGGCAAGCTCCGCCATCTCGTCGCGACCGAACGCCTCGAGTTCGAGTCGCTCGACGCTGGCATCACGCTCGAGCTCGGCGAGGAATCCAAGAACCCTCGGGCGGCGGGCGAGCTGGTCGGTCCGGACCGAGATGACACAGACCGTCGGCGACGTGCGCACATTGCGAACCAGGAACGCGAGCAGGTCGCGGGTCGCGTCGTCGGCCCACTGGAGGTCCTCGATCACAAGGACGACCGTGGACGATCGAGCCAGGCGCTCGACGATGCCGAGAACGAGCTCGAACAGGCGTGCCTGGCCGTTGCGGTCGAACTCGAGCTGATCGGATACGTCCGCCGGGCGGTCGCCGAGTTCCGGCAGGAGCCGGGCGAGCTGGCGCCGATCCGGTCCGAGGACGGCCGGCAGCCGACCCGGATCCACCGACCGGACGAGTCCGCGGAGCGCCTCCACGAAGGGCGCGTACGGCACGCCGTGGCCACCGACCTCGAGACATGCCCCGGCCAGCACATGGGCGCCTCGTTCCTTTGCGGCCGTCGCGAACCGCTCGAGGAGCCACGTCTTGCCGATCCCCGCCTCGCCGCCGATGACGACGGTCCGGCCGCCGCCGCCGACAGCGACGGACAGCGCGTCGTCCAGGCGCACGAGTTCCGCGCTGCGCCCGATGAACCGCCCGGCCTCCGTCGTTCTGGCCACCCTCGCCGGATGATACGCGTCCGCGTCATGGCGTCGGCACTTCCGGCCCGCGACGTGATGTCAGCCGGCGCCGGCTGCGACCATCCGGTCGCGTACCTTCGACCGGGCACGACACAGGAGGGTGCGGGTCGCGGCGTCCGTCCGGCCGATCGACCGGGCGATCTCCGAGCCGCGGTAGCCGTGCGCGGCCATGAGTAGCGCGTGCCGATCCGTGGCACCCAGCTCGTCGAGGGCCACGTGGAGCAGCCGGCCATCCTCCGCGTCGATGGCGAGGGTCTCGGGCGACGGTGGGCTGTCGGGCCGGGCGAGCTCACAGTCGCGCCGGGCCGCGACGGACAGCCGCCGACCCCGACTCATGACGAGGTTCTGGGCGACTCGGTGCAACCACGCACCCGGCGCGTCCGGTGCACGGCCCGCGCGAACCTCCGTGATGAGCCGCAGGAAGGCCTCCTGGGCGAGGTCCTCGGCGACGCCCGGATCGCGGGTCGACGCCGTCAAGTGGCGCTGGAGTGGACCGAGGTGCGTGGCGTAGGCCTGTTCCACGATCTGATCGAGCTCGAATCCTACGTTCATCGTCGTCCGTCTCCAGTGGGCCGGCACGGCGGCCGGGTCGGTGACGACGCTCGGTCTAAGGCGGGCCAACGCGGATCGGGCGCGAGCCCTAGGCGGGGGCCTCGGCTACCTCATTCTTCACTGGGTAACGCTGTGGAAGACCGGCTGCGGGACGTTCCAGATCGGCAAGCGATACAGGGCCGGCAACCGTTCACAAGCCGCGCGTTCATGATGCGATGGCCGGATCGCATCCTCTTCGGGAAAGACGCGAACCCAGACTCCGCCGTCTCCGCCGTCCATCGGCGATTCCTCGAGACCTTCGACGAGTCATCCCGTACGACTCCGACGAATGCGCGCCACCCAGTCAAGGAGGCTGGCAGATCCACGGCCTGGGCCTGCCCGACGATGTCCTTCGCGCGAACTGCGCCGAAAACGCACGACGGCTGATCCGTTTCGAGTGACGCCCGTTAGGCGCAGTGCCCGACGTCCAGGCTCTCGACGGGTCGGGCTACCCTTCAGTCACGACGGCTGGTTGTCGATCTGGGCGCGCTGGAGTCGGCCGCTGAAGTCCACATAGATGGACTTCCACTCGGTGTAGGTGTCGAGCGCCACGTGGCCGGCCTCGCGATGGCCGTTGCCGGTCTCCTTCCAGCCCCCGAACGGCAGGTGCGTCTCCGCCCCCGTCGTGCCGGCATTGACGTAGACGATCCCGGTCTCGAAGTCGCGCATCGCCCGGAACGCGGTGTTCACGTCGCGCGTGAAGATGCTCGATGACAGGCCGTAGCGGGTCTGGTTGAGGGCCAGTACCGCCGAACCGTAGTCGTCGACGGGGATGACCGACAGGACCGGGCCGAAGATCTCCTCCTGGCCGATCCGGTCCATCGGTCCCACGCCGGCGAAGATGGTGGGCTCGAAGAAATGACCGTGGGCGAGCTCGCCCCCACGAACGACCAAGCCGCCGACCACGAGATCGCCCTCCGTCCGTCCGATATCGACGTACGAGGCGACCTTGTCGCGCGCACCGGCGTTGATGAGCGGACCGACATCGACCGTCGGGTCGAGCCCGGAGCCAAGGCGAAGCTCGCGCGTCCGCCGCTCCAGCCGCTCCAGCATCGGGTCTACGACCGCCCGTTCCACGATGACTCGCGAGCAAGCCGTGCAGCGTTGGCCGGTCGTCCCAAAGGCCGACCACAGGATCCCGTCCGCCGCGAGGTCCAGGTCCGCGTCGGCCAGAACGACCACGCCATTCTTGCCACCAAGCTCCAATGACAGGCGCTTGAGCCGCCGAGCGGCCCGTTCCGCGATCCGCTTGCCGGTCGTGGAGCTGCCGGTGAACGAGATGACC
>JANONZ010000197.1:0-2692 GCA_031421095.1 Thermomicrobiales bacterium | reverse complement strand
CGTCTCGACCTACGAATCGGCCGTCGGGTCGACCCCGGTCGACCCTGTCCTGCCGCCACAGGCACCGCGCCGCGCGGGCCGGACCCGCTGGGCGGTCGGCCTCGCGATCGTCGCCCTGGTCATCGGGGCGTCGGCCGTGGTGGCCGCTCTCATCGGGGCGTCGCCCGTCGCGACCGTGCTCGGCTATGTACCGGACAAGACCGTCGTCTACACGGAGGTCCGTCTGGACCTGCCGGGCGACCAGCGTGGTGCGGTCGGTGCGTTTCTCTCCAAGTTCCCGGGCTTCGCGGATCAGGCGGCTCTCGATACCAAGCTCGACGAGGTCCTGGATCGGCTCATCAAGGACGCCACGAAGGACGAACAGACCTACACGGCCGATATCAAGCCGTGGTTCGACGGTGAGATCGCGTTCAGCGTCGGACCTCTGCCGGATCCCACAAGCCTGACGGCGGATCCGATGAACTCGCTGAGCAGCGCGCGGTTCCTGGCCCTGCTGTCGATCAAGGATCAGGCCGGCGCACAGGCCTGGTTCGACAAGGCGTTCAGCAAGGCGGGAGCCAGGACCGCGACCGAGACGTACAACGGCGCCACGCTGACGCTGTTCAGTGAGGGAAGCGGGCCGAAGGCCGCATTCGCCGTGCTCGATGGCAAGGTGGCCGTCGCCGGCGACGTGACCTCCGTCAAGGCCGCGGTCGACACGAAGGGCTCCAGCGGATTCGCCGCGGAAGCCGACCCCAAGGCGGCCCTGGGCTCCGCGGACGGCGACCACATCGGCTTCGCCTACCTCGCCATCAAGCCGCTCGTTGCGTGGTCGCAGGAAGTCGCCAAGTCGGTCCCGGGCGGCGTCGGGGGTTCCCTCGGCGACTCGATGGTCTCGTTCCTGCCCGATTGGGGCGCCTTCTGGTTGCGGATCGAGGGCGACGCGGTCGTCCTCCAGGCCACGGCTCCCAAGCCTGCGAAGGCCCTCGGCCCGACCGAGGATCGGACGTCGCCCGTGGTCGATCACGTCCCGGCCGGCGCTGTCGTGGCGGCCGTCACGCATGACGCCGGCAAGTCCCTGCGCCAGATGCTCGACCTGTACACGACGGACCCGGCGCTCAAGCCGATGATCGACAGCATCGATCAAGCCGCCGGTCTCGTCGGCGGGACAGATGCGGCGATCGGCTGGATCGGCGATACCGCGGCCGTCATCAACGTCGCCGATGGGACGCCCGAAGGCGGGCTCATCATCCTGGCTACCGACAAGGACGCCGCCGCGCGCCTCTTCACGAGTTTGCGCACGTTGATCGGCCTTGGCGGTAGCCAGGTCGGCGCCACGATCAGGGACGAGCCATATGCGGGCACCACCATCACGATCATCGACCTCGGCGAGGCAGCCGGGCTGGCCGACATGGCCGGCCTGGGATCCGGCGTGCCGCTGCCGGCCGGGCACGTGGAGATCGCGTTCGCCCTGACGGATGAGGTCGTCGTCATCGGATCCGGACCGGGGTTCGTCAAGCACGTGCTGGATACGACCGGCGCCACCTCACTGGCGTCGAGCGACCGCTACAAGGCGCTCGGCGATCGGGCGGGTACCGGGGCCGGCAGCTCGTTCGTGGATATCGCGGCGATCCGCGAGCTGATCGAGAAGGCGGTAGCGGCCGCCGACCCAGCCGCACTCGCGGCGTACGAGAAGGATGTCAAGCCGTACCTCGCCCCGTTCGACGCGATGTACGCGTCGGGTTCGGTCGGGGGCGACCTGACCCGTTCGACCATCCTCATCACCGTCAAGTAAGCGGGGCACCCAGTCCCGACCACACAGGAGGAGCACCACAACCCATGGCAGTCCGCATCAGGCTGACGCGCATCGGCGCACACAAGCAGCCGTCCTATCGTGTCGTCGTCGCCGACGGTCGCAGTGCCCGCGACGGCCGCGCCATCGAAACGCTCGGCCATTACAACCCGCGCACGGAACCGGTGACCTTCGAAGTCGACGCGGACAAGGCGAAGGCGTGGTTGGCCAAGGGCGCCCAGCCGTCGGATACCGTCCTCCGACTCTTCCGTCAGGCGGGCATCATGCCCGTCGCCAAGTAGGAGCCGCGACGATGTCAGCGAAGGACCTGGTCGAGTACGTCGCGAAGTCGCTGGTCGATGATCCCGACGCCGTCACGGTCGACGTCATCGAGGAGGATGGCGCGATGGTGATCGAGCTCCACGTCGCCGAGAACGATATGGGCAAGGTCATCGGGCGCAATGGCAGCGTCGCCAAGGCGCTGCGGACCCTGCTCAAGGTGACCGCTGCCCGCGACGGCGAGCCGGTCCAACTCGAGATCCTCTGAGCATCGATGAGCGGCTCGTGGTCGCCCTTGTCCGGGGCGTCCACGGGCTCAACGGGGCGGTCCGCGCGGAGGTTCTGACGGATCGACCGGACGACCGTTTCGTGGTCGGCGCCGTCCTCTACCGTGAGGGTGACAACCGGGCTCTGACCATCGCGTCGGCCGAGGCGGTCGCCGACGGCCCGGGCTGGCGCTTCCGATTCCACGAGATCGCGACGCGCGATGCCGCCGACACACTGCGCGGCACCTACCTCGAGACCATCGTGAGTCCGGAAGAGGACCTGGCGCGCGGCGCCTACTACTGGCACGAGGTCATCGGCACGCCCGTGCGCGGCGTTGATGGGGTGGAGCTCGGAACGGTCCGCGACATCTACCGG
>JANONZ010000196.1:0-7286 GCA_031421095.1 Thermomicrobiales bacterium | reverse complement strand
CCCGCGCCATCGACCGGGCGCCGGGGCTGCGCTTCGCCGGGATCATGGGCTACGAGGGCCACGTCCTGACCGCCTGGCCGGACGAGGAGAAGCGCGCCCAGACGGTCGCCGCGATCGCCGGTCTGATCGAGTCGCGAACACTCATCGAGGCGGATGGCATCCCGGTCGGGATCGTCAGCGGCGGCGGGTCGGGCAACCACATGTTCGCTGCCACGCTGGACGGACTGACCGAGCTGCAGGCCGGCGGGGCGTGTCTCATGGACCCGTTCTACGGCTCGCTCTGTCACCTCGACGAGCTCGGCTTCGAATACGCCCTGACGGTCCTCACGACCGTGTCGAGCCGACCCACGCCGGAACGGGTCATCACCGACGCGGGCTTCAAGACGATGACCGCAGATGGCGAGGGTACGGCGGTGGTCGTGGGGCACGGCGACTTCGAACTCGTCTACCTCTCGGCAGAGCACGGCGTCTGGCGACGCGACCCCGATGGCCCGCCGGTCAACATCGGCGAGCAGCTGGAGATCATCCCCGACTACCACGACACCACGACCTTCCGGCACGACGCGTTCGTCGGCCTGCGCGACGGTGTGGTCGAGACGGTCATCCCGCTGCTGGCCCGCGGACGGTTGACCTGACCATGGACTTCGACCTGCTCATTCGCGGGGGCTCGGTGGTGGACGGCAGTGGGGCGCCCGCGTTCGTCGCGGACGTCGCGGTGCGAGGAGACCGGATCGCGGCGATCGGGGCGTTGCCGGACGCAGGTGCCGCAGTCGTCATCGACGCGACGGACCGCATCGTCTCGCCCGGCTTCATCGATGTGCACCCACACTCGGAGACGGCCCTGCGCGGCAACGGTGACATCTGGGGCTCGGTCCTCCAGGGCGTCACGTCGCATCTGACCGGTCCCGACGGGTTCGGCTGGGCGCCGTTGCCGCCGGAGAAGAGCGCCGAGTTGTGGCGTTCCACCGCGTTCGCCTACGGGCAGCCGGACCTGCGGCCCGAGTGGCGGACGATCGAGGACTACCTGGGCGGCTTCGCCGGGACGATCCCGATCAACGTCGTGCCGATGGCTCCCCATCAGCCCATCCGGTTCGCGGTCATGGGCTGGGACGACCGCCGGCCGACGCCGGAGGAGATGGACCGGATGCGCGCCCTGACCCGGGACTGGATGGAGGCCGGCGCAGTCGGGCTCAACACCGGGCTGGACTATCAACCGGCAGCCAACGCCGATACCGCGGAGCTCATCGAGCTGGCCAAGGTGGCGCGCGAGTACGGCGGGATCTACGCCGCCCACATCCGCTACAACGCGATCGGCAAGCCCGCCGCCTATCGCGAATCGATCGAGATCGGCCGACAGGCCGACATCCCGATCCGCCTGTCACACGAATCGGTCGACGACGAGACGGAGCCACTGCTCGAGGAGGCGCGGCGTTCCGGCGTCGACTTCGGCATCGATTGGTACCTCTACCCGGCGGGCTCGAGCCACCTGCTCGTTTGGCTCCCGCCCGAGGACCAGCTCGGCGGTTTCGATGCGACGGTCCAGCGGCTGCGCGATGAGCCGGAGCATCGGCGGCGCATCGGCGCGATCATCGAGGAGCAGATCCGGGCGATGTCCGCCGCCGGTGGGCGTGAATACTTTTCCGACACCCGCACCGGGCAGCACATCGGGCGTTCGATCACGGAGATCGCGAACGACCGGGGGACCAGCGTCGGCGAGACGGCTGTGGACCTGATCATCGAGGAGTCGCCGGACGCCATCCTCGTCTTCCGGCGTGGGATCTCCGAGGAAGACTTCGACGCCCTGGCCCGACGGACCCTCGCCCACCCCGCCTTCATGGTGGCCAGCGACGGGGTGTATCACGGAGCCCGGCCACACCCGCGCGGGTATGGCTGCTTCGCTCAGGTGCTGGGGACGTTCGTCCGCGAGCGACAGCTTGTGACCCTGGAGCGGGCGGTCCACCTCATGAGCGGGCTGCCTGCAGAGCGGTTCGGCGTCCGCGACCGGGGGCGGGTCAGCGAAGGCCTGGCCGCGGATCTCGTCGTGTTCGATCCGGCCACCATCGGATCGCAGGCGACCTGGGAGCAGCCGCGGGGGACGGCCATCGGCGTCGACGCGGTCATCGTCAACGGACAGGTCGTCGCGCGGGCGGGTCGACCGACCGCGGCACGACCCGGTACAGTGATCCGTGCCGGGAACCGCCGCTGAAGTGAAAACGGACGCCGACTTGACACGACGCACCTGCACTGTACAGTGTCGCCGATGCGGGCCACTTGGTCGCCCCCGGTCATCCATAGCCGCCGAGGGGCCATGAGCCAGGCATCAGCCAGCAACGCCGACCCGTCAGCCGACGCCCCGACCATCGTTCGCGACGGACCGCGGACTGGGACGCCCATCCTGTCGGTGAACGATCTCCAGGTGGAGTTCGCGGGACATGGCCGGGTGGTGCGGGCCGTTCGAGGCCTCTCGTATGACATCGGTCCGGGCGAGACCATCGGCCTGGTCGGCGAATCGGGATCGGGCAAGAGCGTCAGCGCGCTGTCGCTCCTGGGCCTGTTGCCCAAGCGTGTCGGCAAGGTCACGGCGGGCACCGCGATCTTCCAGGGGCAGGATCTCCTGCACCTCTCGGAGGACAAGCTGCGCAGGATCCGCGGCGCCCGGATCGCGATGATCTTCCAGGATCCGCTCAGCAGCCTGAACCCGGTCCTGACCATCGGACGGCAGATCACCGAGGCGATCGAGACGCATCAGAACGTGAGTGCGAAGGACGCCAGGAAGCGCGCCATCGAGCTGCTCGAACTCGTCGGCATCCCGGGGGCGGCGTCGCGCATCAACGACTATCCCCACCAGTTCAGTGGCGGCATGCGCCAGCGCGCGATGATCGCCATGGCCCTGAGCTGTGAGCCGAGCCTGCTGATCGCCGACGAACCCACCACAGCGCTGGACGTGACGATCCAGGCGCAGATCCTGGAGCTCCTGCGACGCCTGCGCGCCGAGCTCGGCATGGCGGTGCTGCTGATCACCCACGACCTGGGCGTCGTGGCGGGCTTCGCCGATCGCCTCGCCGTGATGTACGCCGGTCGGCTCGTGGAGCTCGGTCCCACGGAGACGCTCCTCGCCGATCCGGCCCACCCGTACACCATCGGCCTGCTGCGGTCGTTGCCCCGCCTGGACCGCCCGCGCCAGGCGGCCCTCACCCCGATCGAGGGCTCGCCGCCCGACCTCGCCTCCAACCTTGAGGGTTGTCCATTCGCCCCGCGCTGCGCTTGGCGTCTGGACCGCTGTTGGACGGATGCTCCCCCGCTCGTCCTCGCCGCCGGCGAACGGCTCGCCGACTCCGCCCTGATCGGGCACCAGGTCGCCTGTCACAACCAGCCGACCCGTGAGGAGGCGCTCGCCGGCTTCCCGCTGACCCCCGGGTTCACCCCGGCGCCGCCGCCCGACGCCGCAGACCTGGAGGAGCCCGCATGAGCGCGGAACTGGCCGCCACGGAACACAGTTCCGCTGCCGCGGCCCCGACCGACGGCCGGAGGCCGGACGGGCCGCTCCTCACCGTCAAGGACCTGCAGGTCTACTTCCCGATCCTCACCGGTGTGTTCCGGCGCCGGAGCGGTTGGATCCGCGCCGTCGACGGCGTGAGCTTCCATATCGATCGGGGCGAAACCCTGGGACTGGTGGGTGAATCCGGCTCCGGAAAGACGACGATCGGACGGACGATCGTGCGCATCACGCAGCCGCTCGCGGGTAGCATCGACCTCGGCGGCAGCGACCTGCTTGCGCTGAAGGGCGAGGATCTCCGCCGCCGGCGACGGCGCTTCCAGATGGTGTTCCAGGACCCCTATTCGAGCCTTGACCCGCGCCAGACCGTGCGCGAGATCCTGGCCGAGCCACTGCGGGTCCACAACCTGGCGTCGGGCAAGGCGCGGGACGCCCGGGTGGCCGAGCTCCTGGACCTGGTCGGCCTGGATTCCTCGTTCGTCGAGCGCTATCCTCACGAGTTCAGCGGCGGGCAGCGGCAACGGATCGGGATCGCCCGGGCACTTGCGGTGGAGCCGGAGCTCATCGTCTGCGACGAGCCGATCAGTGCCCTCGATGTCTCCATCCAGGCGCAGGTCATCAACCTGCTGGAGCGCCTGCAGGCGGACCTGGGTCTGACGTACCTGTTCATCGCCCACGACCTCGCGGTCGTGCGCCACATCGCCGACCGGGTCGCGGTCATGTACCTCGGCAAGATCGTCGAGGTGGCGCCGTCCGACGTGCTGTATCAGCAGCCCCTCCACCCGTACACGGTGGCACTGCTGTCCGCCGTGCCGGTCCCCGACGCGCGGACGGAGCGATCGCGTCGCCGGATCATCCTCAAGGGTGACATCCCGAGTCCGGCCGATCCCCCCACGGGCTGCCGCTTCCACACCCGCTGCTGGCTGCGCGAACGGCTGGGCAACCCCGAGATCTGCGTGACGACGGACCCACCCCTCGCCCCGATCCCGCAAGCGCGACCTGACCAGACCGTGGCATGCCATTTCGCCCACGAGCTGGTCGAGCATCGACCGCAGGAAGTCGTTGCCGAGGTCGAGCAGACGCCGGTGGTCGCTCCCGTCCAGGGCTAGCGGATCACCCGCCCTTGACCGTCTTCGGGTCGATCGCGTCGCGCAGGCCATCCCCGATGAAGTTCACCGCCAGCACGGTCGTCGTGATCGCGATGGCCGCCGGGACCCACTGCCACGGCAGCTGCGTGAGGACGACCGGGCTGACTGCCTCCGTGATGAGATTGCCCCAGCTGGCCTCGGGCGGCCTGACGCCCAGTCCAAGGAAGCTGAGACTGGACTCCAGGAGCACGGCTGTCGCGACACCGAACGTCGCCACCACGGTCAATGGCCCCAGGATGTTGGGCAGCATATGCCGAAGCAGAATGGACCGATCGGGGACGCCGACGACTCGGGCCGCGACGATGAACTCCGATTCGCGCAGAACGAGCAGCTGACTCCGCACGAGGCGACAGGTCAGCGGCCAGCCGAGCAGGCCGATGACGATGATGACCGAGCCGATGCTGGGGCCGACGACGGACACGAACACGATGATCAGGAGCAGGGGCGGGATCGCCATGATCGTGTCAGTGAAGCGCATGATGCCCTGGTCGACCAGCCCGCCGTAGTAGCCGGCGGCCAGTCCGAACAGGGTGCCGATGACGAGGTACAGGGCAACCGCGCCGAAGCCGACGATCGTCGACGTCCTGCCGCCATACAGCACCCGCGCCCAGATGTCACGACCGGACACGTCCGTTCCCAGGAGGTGGGCGGCGTTCGGCGGCTGCCGGGCACCGGTATCGAAATCGATGAAGTTGGGCGGCCATGGCGTCAGAACCGGGGCAAGGATCGCCATCAGGACGATGGCACTCAGCAGGACCACGCCCACGATCGCCAGCCGGTAGCGCAGGAACCGCCGCAGGGCGGCCCGCCGTGGGGAGACCTGGCCGGACGCCGCGATCTGGCGGGCATCGACCACGACCAACGGGGACGTCGGCTGGGGCTCGCTCATCGGAGGCAGGGGAGCGTCCCGGTCATCGCGCGCGGTCATAGCGCACCCGTGGATCCGCGATGGCATAGCCGATGTCGGCGAGGATGTTCGCCACCAGGACGGCGATCCCGGTGATGAGGATGATGCCCATCATCAATGATGGGTCGCGTGCACCCGCCGCCTTCACCGCGAGTTGACCCATGCCGTTCCAGGCGAAGATCTGCTCGGTGATGACGGCGCCGGCGATAGCCTCCGGGATGAGCAGCGCCACGATCGTGATGATCGGGATGAGGGCGTTGCGGAAGGCATGGCGACCGATGACAAGCCGGTCGACCAGGCCCTTGGAGCGGGCCGTTGTGACGTATTCGCTGTTGAGTACCTCGAGCATGCTGGCACGGGTGTATCTGATCAGCGGTGCCGCGTTGACGATGGCGAGGACCGTCGCCGGCAGGATCAGGTGATGGATGAGATCGGCGATATCGGTCCGTCCGACCGTGTGGACCTGACCGGTGGGCAGCCAGCGCAGGTTGACCGCGAAGATGTAGATACCGATCAGCCCCAGGACGAAGACCGGCGTGGACGCGAGGAAGATCGCGACCGCGTTGAGGCCGTAGTCGAGCTTCGAGTACTGCCGGACGGCGGTGATCACGCCGATCGGGATGCCGATGGCCACCGCCAGCGTGAGCGACACGATCATCAGAAGAAGGGTCTGGGGCAGGCGCGAGCCGATCTCGTGAACGATCGGTCGCCGTGAGGTCAGCGAGAACCCGAGGTCGCCCTGGAGGACGTTCCCGAGCCAGTTCAGATACTGGTTCGGGAAGATGGGCTGGTCAAATCCGAGCCGATGACGCTCGGCCTCGAGGAGCTGCGGCTGGGACAGCAGGTTGGCCAGCACCTCGGGATTGACCGAGGTCAGCAGTGGGTCGCCCGGCGAGAGCTTGAGCGCCACGAACCCGACGATCGTGATCCCCAGCAGGACCGGGATCGAGATGAGGATGCGACGCAGGATGTACGCGCCCACTCAGCCTCCGATGCGATGAACGGGAGGCGACCGGTCGGCGCCTCCCGTTCCAGAGATGGTCAGACAGCTATTCGATGCTAGGGCGTGTACGTCCAGTCGAGGATCTTCTGGAAGGACTCGCGCTCGTTCGGGTAGATCGTGAACCCACCCCCGAGCTTGTCACTGTAGACGTGGAGGTAGTTGGGCTGCCAGAGGTAGATCTCCGGCAGGTTCACGTTCAGGTCGAGGGCCAGCTTGTGCAGGATCGCGTCCTGCGCGTCGCCGGTCACGGCTGCTGCCGCCGCGAACTGGTCGGAGTAGATGCACTCGCCACGATCGGCCGACAGCTTCAGTTGGCTGGTACCCAGGCCGGCACAGTCGAAGTAGATGGACGACTGATACCAGCCGACGCCCTCGCTGCCGCCGAAGCTCAGGAAGGCCTCGAAGTCGTTGCTCTTCTGGATCAGGTCGGAGTACGGGGCGCTCGGCAGCGCCGTCAGCTCCACCTTCATGCCGATGGCCTCGAGCGCCTGCTGCAGGGCGGGCGCCGTGACCGTGAAGTTGGGATCCTCGGAGAGCAACGCGAGGCGGAACGGCTTGTTCAGGTCCCACGAGGACTCCGCGAGGAGGGCTTTGGCCTTGACCGGGTCGTACTCGTACTTGTTGATGTCGTCGTAGACCTTGAAGCCCGGCGGGATCGTGTAATTGAGGGTGGCCAGACCGCCCAGCACCTTCTCGATGATCTGCGGCCGGTTGATGGCGTAGGCGGCCGCC
>JANONZ010000195.1:0-8412 GCA_031421095.1 Thermomicrobiales bacterium | reverse complement strand
AGGCTGACCGTCTCCAGGACCGCCCGAAGTGTGGCCAGGCGCTCGCGCTGGACCGACGGCCGCCCGATCAGGATCGGCGCCAGCAGGTCGCGTGCCTGGCGCAGGCCATCGGGCAGGTTGTGCAGGTTGCCCAGCAGGTGGTAGGCCGACAGGCGCGCCGCCCGAGCGACCCGCGGCGGATCGTCCAGCAGGTTGGCCGCTTCCAGTGTCGCGCGGGCGATGGCCTCGGCGGCCGGCCGTGCCCCCGGTTCCGTGAACGCTCGTGACACGGCCACGGTCCGCCCCAGGAACGTGGCCAGCCGCTCCGCGATGCCCAGGCCACCCGGATCGTCGGCCGGTGCCGCGGCGACGAACCGCAGCTCCAGGCTCTCGGACGTGCCGCGCAGGGTCAGTCGTCGCGGCGACATGAACAGGCGCAATTCGGCCCGGGTCTCCTCGCGGGCGGCGATGTCCTCGGGACCGTCGGCGGGTCCCTGGCTGGCCGCCAGGACGACCCACGGGGGACCATCCGCCGGCAGCGGGTCCCCGTGCCGGATCTCCTCGCGCCCCTGGCGGACAGCCGCGTCCCTCGCGAGTCCCAGGGCCAATACCGCGGCGATCCGCTCCGAGGCGATCCGCTCAAGTTCACTGGGCGGCTCGTCGCCGAGCAGGACCAGCCGACCGACAGCGCCCGCCTCGCCGCCCGGGGCGGGGATCGTGACCCGCAGCGCGGCCGACGCCGGACGGGCGAGGTACCGTGAGACCGCGGCCGCAGCGCCCGGCAGGTCCGCCGGGGCGTGGACGGCGATCGGATCGCCCCGGCGACCCTCGATCACGATGGCCCGCCCCACGAACGACCCGATCGTCGACGCCAGGACATCCAGACCTCGGCCCAGCAGGGCCAGCCGGGCCAGTTGCGATTCGAGATCCGCGGCCCGGCGGTCCAGTTCGGCCTGTCGATTGACGAGGAACCCGATGACGCTCCGCTCAAGGCCGACCGGATCGACGCGGCCCAGTCGCAACACGGTCAGTCCCAGTTCCACGGCGGCCGCCGCCAGCGCGTCGAGCGCATCTGAACCACCTTCGCCCTCGATCAGCAGGACGGCCGGCACGTGCGCCCGGGCCAGGGCGGCGGCCAGCTCATGGGTCTGGGATCCGCCGGGAGCGACGACCGCAAGGGCCGGCGCCGGGATGATGGCGAGGTCACCCGGTTCCAGGGCGTCGAACGCCGGCACCCGGGCCTTGAGGACACGAACCCAGGTGACCTGGCGATCGGCGCGTTCGGGATCGAGGGCGCCGGGCGGTCCACCGACCGATCGTGCCGTCGGAAAGAGCGCGCCGTGGAGATCGCGCAGCGTCGCCATCGTCGCGGCGGTTCGGTGCCCGAGTCAGGCCGGGCGTCGAGCGGCGACGAGCTGGTCGAGCAGGCGCCCGAACTCGCGCTCGACATCGATGTAGCGGTCCGAGCGCCAGACGATGCCCAACCGACCGTCAGGCGCGAGACGAGTCCAGACCCGGCGCCGAGGAAGGTAGAACGAGATGGTGATGCCCACGATGAGGAAACCGAAGGCGAGCCAGACGAGACCCTGACCGGGATCGCGCTTGGCGATGAGCAGCGTGTACTGGCCGACGCTGCGGAGCTCCACCGACAGCCCGATGTCACGGGCGACGACCGTCTCACCGATGGCCGGAGCCAACAGCTTGAAATCCTGGCGGATAGGGCTGCCGTCCAGGTTCTTGCCGGTGACTCGATACGGCAGGATCAGCACGACCGCCCGGCCATCGGCGGCGCGACGCAACAGGATCTCCATGCCCAGATCACGGCCGGGGATCCCCTGGACCGCGTACGGTGAGCCATCGACGGCATCGGTCATCGGGATAGCGCCGTCCCACAGGGGCTTGCCCGTCGCGTCGCGAACGACGAGGACCGGCGCGGGGCCGAAACCGTTCTGGTGGAACGTGTAACCCGCGACCGCCAACGGATCGTTGACCCGGATCGTCTTGCGGGCGATCTCCTGGCCGTCCTGGTAGACGGCGAGGTCTGTCGTGAAGTCGCGCGCCTGGCCGGTCTCGAAGCCGGGCGCCTGGAAGTCGATGTTCTTGACCAGCAGGAGGCCCGGCGTGCCGATGGGCTGGACCGTCAGGGACTCCCCCTCCGCCACGACCAGGCCCAGTTCCTCGCCCAGTCGAGCGGTCGCCGCGGCGGCGATCAGAAAGACGATGAGTCCGAGGTGGGTGAATAGCGTGGCCATCTTCGTGTACTGGTGGCGGTCGCCGTACAGGAAGCGAGTGCCGTCGGCCTCGGTCGCCTCGCGGACCCGGAAGCCGTTGCGCCGCAGGACCCCGTGCACGTCGTCGGCCGCGACACCGTCCATCGCGGCCCGATCCGGCAGGCGCGGATCGAAGAACGGCTCGGGCTGGACCACCCGGATCTCGCTCGCGCCACGCCACAGCTTTGGTGTGCGATCCAGCGTGCACACGATGATCGACAGGGCCAGGACGACAAGCGACGCGCTGAACCACCCCGAGCGGAAGACGCTGAAGACCGAGAGGCGATCGAGGACGCCGACGACGGCCACGCCCAGCAAGGGGTCATAGCGAGCATGGATCTGGTCCAGCGCGGTGGCGTAGTCCGTGGCCGACCGGAAGGCGAAATCGGGCAGCTGGCGGATCGTCATGCCGACGACGGCCATGAGCGACAGGACGATGATCTGGGCGACGGCGAAGTCGACCGATGTGAAGAGGCGCCACAAGCCCCTCCCCAACCGAGCGGGGATGTTCGGGTCGGCGGATCTGATCGTGGTCGCCCAGGCGACCTCTCGGCTCGCGATGGCCGAAAGCCCCTAGACCGCGCCGACGGCTGCTACGGCCTCGCGGGCGACGTCTCGGGCGACGACGAGGGCGTCGGCGAAGTCGGCCTGCAGGTCCTCGAGATCCTCCAGCCCGACCGAAACGCGAAGCAGGCCGGGCGTGATGCCAGCTTCGAGCAGCTCGGCTTCGCTGGATTGGCGCTGCGAGGTGGACGGCGGGTGGACGACGATCGTGTGGACGCTGCCCAGCGACGCCGTCAGTTCAGGCAGGCGCATCGCATCGATGATGGCCCGGCCGGCGTCGCGGCCCCCCTCCACCTCGAACGCGAGCATCCCGCCCGCAACGCCCGGCCGGAACTGGCGTGTGGCCACGGCATGCTGGGGATGGCTGGGCAGGCCGGGATACAGAACGGAACGCACGCCCTCCTGACGTTCGAGCCAACCGGCCAGTGCCGCGGCGGTCGCCGCGTGGCGCTCAGCCCGGATCGCCAGGGTGAGGATCCCGCGCAACACGAGGAAGGCCTCGAGCGGCCCGAGCGTCGCCCCGGTGTCGATCTGGACCCGCTGGACGAGGGCGACGCGCTCAGCGGACCCAGCGACGACACCCGCGATGACGTCGCTGTGGCCGCCCAGGAACTTGGTGGCGGACTCGACGACCAGGTCTGCGCCAAGTTCCAGCGGCCGGCACACGTACGGCGAGGCGAAGGTGTTGTCGACGACGTACGCCGCGCCATGCCGATGGGCGAGGTCTGCGAGGGCCGTGTGGTCCGCGACCAAGGTCGTCGGGTTGGCGATCGTCTCGGCGTAGAGGACCGCGGTCGGGGCGGCGGCTAGCGCGGCCTCGACGGCATCCAGGTCGGTGGTGTCGACGATATCTACCCGGACCCCGAACCCGCCAAAGGTTCGCAGGAGCTGCGCCCGTGTCGAGCCGTACAGCGCAACCGGGGCGACGATCCGGTCGCCGGCGTGCAGAAGCGACGACAACGCGGCGTGGATCGCGCCCATTCCCGAGGCCAGGGCGATACCCGCCTCACCACCGGCCAGCTCCGCATACGCGTCGCCGAGCGCCGTCGTCGTCGGGTTGGAGATCCGGCTGTACGCGTAGCCCGAGCGGGGATCCCCTGCGACCCGACCGAGCTCGTCGGCGTCGGCCGAGGCGAACGTCGCGGTCTGGTAGATCGGCACGCTGGTGGGGACCTGGTCCACCTTCGGCATGCGCGATGCGGCACGGATGGCTCGGGTGGAAAAGCCCGTTGCGCGCGGCTCTGGCCGGGGCTCGGGTGGCTGCTGCGAGTCGCTCACGCAGCGATGCTACACCGGAGTCGCGTGCCGGCCCGCGCGCGCCATCCGGACGCCCGTGACGCGATCCTTGCCGGCGCGCTTTGACGCGTACATCGCACCGTCCGCGCTGATGATCAGCTCGTCGGCCGACCGGCCGTCGTCGGGGAAACTGACCACGCCGATCGACAGGGAGGGACGGGTCCCGGCGCCGGGCAGTTCGATGGGCAACGCCCCGACACCCAGGCGGATCTTCTCGGCCAGGATGAACGCGCCGGTCGGGTCGGTCTCCGGCAGGAGCACGACGAACTCGTCGCCGCCGTAGCGGGCTGCCGTGTCGATCTTTCGGACGCCCACGGCGATGACCTCGCCGACGCCGCGCAGGACCCGGTCCCCGTGGAAGTGGCCCAACCGGTCGTTGATCGACTTGAGATCATCCAGGTCCATCATCAGCAGGCAGAACCCGCGGCCGGAGCGGGCGCAGCGGGCGATCTCGCGCTCCAGCGCCGCGAAGAAGAAGGTCCGGTTGAAGAGGCCGGTGAGCGAGTCCTCGGTCGACAGGCGGATGGCCGCATCCCGCGTCCGGCGCTGCTCCCGGGCGATCACCATGGCCACGTACGCGAGCAGGATCAGGGCGAGCAGGTTGACCCCGACCGCGGCGGAGGTGGCCGGCCCGAACGAGCCCGGCGCGGACCCTGCGAGGACCGCCAGTACGTAGCTGAGACTGGCCGCAGCGGCCAGGGCGACGGTGATGACCGGGCTGACGACCAGGGCGGCCCCGCCCACGATGAGCGGGAAGGCGAAGAAGAACGGGCTGGCCACACCACCGCTCAGGGCGACCAGCATGGTCGCAACCGTGATCGCCACGGATCCTTCGACGATGAACTTGGCGGGCCCGAGGGCATCGGCCGGCAGCAGGTCGTGGATGATCACGACAAACAGGCCCGCGAACGCCAGGAGGATCAGGATCGCGGGCTGTGTCTCCGCCCACAGTCCGGTCGCGGCGACGATCACGCTCGTCGTCAGGATGAAGACCCACGAGACGATCCGCACGATGCGGTCGTACGTCTGGGTCGACACGCCGTCGTCGCTCGAGGAGCCGTGCATCCCACCGATGACCGCCGCCTCCTCAGCGCGTCGCTCCGCTGTGACCGATGGTTCGCGCTTGCGCGCGACCGCACTCGGCCGCCCGAGCAACAGCGGGATGACGATGATCGCCATCACGACGAGGTTCGCGGCGACAGCAGCGACGATCAGGTTCAGGACCGGGATGACCGGCAAGTCACGTCCTCGGTGGGTGGGGCAACCGCCATCCAAAGCGCTCGCATCCGGGCCATCTTAGCCGCCGGAGCCGTTCCATCCCCGAGTCCCGGCCGGCCTTTGGTGCCGTCGGTCAACAGGTTCTGGGCCGCGCACCAGCGCGCATGAGCCTCGATCGTCAGCGTGTGCCGTACTGGTAGGTCTGCTTGACCAGGCGCAGGTACACGAACGTCTCCGTCTCGCGGACGCCGTCGATGGTCCGCAGGCGCTCGGCGAGGAAGACCAGGAGCGCCTCGTTGTCCTCGCACACGGTCTCGATGAGCAGGTCGTACGAGCCGGCGGTGATGACGACATAGTCGACCTCGGGCATCTCCGCCAGGCGCTCGGCGACCTTGATGAGCTTGTCGCCCTCGCAGCGGATGCCGATCATCGCCATCTGGTGGAAGCCGAGCTTGAGCGGATCTGTGACGCCCACCACCTGCAGGATCCCGCGTTCCATGAGGCGATTCGTCCGAGATCGGATGGCGGCCTCGGAGACGCCCAGGTCGGAGGCGATCTGCGTGAACGGCCGGCGGCCGTCGGCCTGGAGGTGCTCAATGATGCGCTTGTCGAGCGGCGACACGTCCTCGGCAGCACGGCCGTTTGGCGTGCGAGCGCGAGGGGCGCGAGGGGCGCGGGGGGATCCTGTCATGGCATGCGTCGCGCACGGCCGGGCCGCGTCATGGTCTGCCTGGCGCTCGACTCGACGTTCGCATCGCGGCCCGCATGCTAGCACGCGACCCTGAGTCAGGACCGGTCGAGTTCGGCCAGGACCGGGGCGAGGGCCCGGATCGACTCCAGCGTGATCGGGTCGAGCACCAGCTGAACGTGCCCGATCCCCTCTCGGGCGAACCCCCGCAGCGTCTCTGCGATCTCGGCAGGCTCGCCGCTCAGGGGCCGGACCGGATCCAGCGCCGTGCCGCCCTGGAGTCGCCCCGCACCGCCCGCCAGGCGGACCAGGACAGCGACGGTCCGCTCCACCTCGTTCGGGTCGCGACGGACCTCACGGCATGCCGCATCGACCTCATCGCGGAGCGGCGGCACGCCGTCCGGGCGGTTGTGCGTGTCGAGGAACCAGGCGTTCCACGAGTCTGCGTGGGCCATCGTCGCACGGAGCATGCGCGGGCCGCGGGAACCGATCATCAAGGGCGGGCCTGCGACGCGCGGTCCGCGTGGCGACAGCTCGCAGTCACGAACCTGATACCACTCGCCATCGAAGTCGATGGCGCCCTCGCGCAGCAAGGTCCGGATGATCGTGAACGCCTCCTCGAACCGACTGACGAGGTGGTCCTGGGGGAAGCCGAAGGCTTCGAACTCCGTCTTGTTCCAGCCTGCCCCCAGACCCAGCACGAAGCGACCGCCGCTCAGCTCGTCGATCGTGGCGGCCTGCTTGGCAAGCAGTGCCGGGTTGTGGAAGTTCGTGCAGGCGACGAGGGGACCCAGCTCGATCCGCGAGGTTGACGCGGCGATGCCGGCCAGCAACGTCCAGGCCTCCCATGGTCCACGGGCCGGGCGGTCCGCCCAGCGATAGAGCAGATGCTCGCCCACCCAGACCGAATCGAAGCCGAGATCCTCGATCGCGCGGGTCATGTCGAGCAGTTCCGGCCAGCGGACCTCACGCTCGACCTCTGGGAGTTGGATGCCGACCTTGAGCGGTCGGCCGGTCGTAGTGGTCATGGACGGAAGGGTAGATCGCCACACGACATGACATGCTGGCCGTCAGGGGCGCGGCGGGTGTGGGGGGGCGGCGGCGCGCGGGGCGGCCCGTCGTGCCGGTCAGGCCGTTCGGGCGGCTGACGCGTCGGCGATGACGCTGATTCATCAGATCGAGACAGTGCCCTCGTGGCGAGCACCGGAATCTGGCAGAAACGAGGTTCGGCCACGCTCGCAAGGGCCGATTCTGATGAGCCAGGCTCATCAGGGACATTCGTCAGAGGACCGGCCGTTCGGGCGCGGCGACCGCGGCAGGTGCTGGGAAATGAAAACGTGGCCCAGTCCGAGGACGGGCCACGTTCAAACTTGAGAAGGAGCGTGACCCAGTCCGAAGACGGGCCACGTGTTGCGGTCAGGCGGCGCGCACCTTTGTGGCGCGCGGCCCCTTGGGGCTCGACTCGACATCGAACTCAACCCGCTCGCCGCCGATCAGGCGATCGAAGTCGAGCGAGGCATCGAGGCCGTCGCGATGGAAGAAGTATTCCTTCGCGTCCTCAGCAGAGATGAAGCCAAAGCCGCGGTCTGCAACGACCTTCTTGATAGTACCGGTGGCCATGAAGACCTCCAATGTTCCCGGACGTAGATTGCACAGCGCACGGTCCGTTCGAGAAGTGGGCGACCACGCGTAGGTTCACCGCACAGCGCGGCGAAGGGCCACAGTACCACGCATCCTTGGCGCGGATGCAGGACGCCGCATCCACGCGGCGGTTCTCACTCGCTTGAATTGGTCGGGGAGGCGGGATTCGAACCCACGATCTCGTGCTCCCAAAGCACGCGCGTTGCCAGGCTACGCTACTCCCCGCCGATTTCGTGCGTGAACATCGCATGATACCCGGCGGGGATGGCGCTCGCTCCCCGCCCCCCGGGCGTCTCAGGCCCATGGATCAGCCGCGAAACCCCTTCACCGCTCAGATCGCAGGGGCTCCCCATATCGCACGTGCCTCGCCGTGACGCACGCCTACTCACCCAGCGCCTCGCCGAGAGCGCCCAACAAGCGCAGCGCGCTTCCGGGTCTGCCCAACCGCAGGCCATCGACATGCCCGAAGCCGGCAGCGTCGTCGCGCGTGACCAGGTATGCATCAGCCTGCAATGCGGCGTGCGCGAGATAGTCGTCGTTCGGATCGTTGGTCAGGCGCTCATGGGCCGCGTACATGTCGGATACGACCTTCCAAGCCACGGCAGCCAGCCCCTCGATCGCCGTAGCCGCCTCCTCGTCGCTCATCTGAGCGATGAACTTCGGGCTGGTCAGAACGCGGTGGAGTTCGTCGAGGAGCGTCTCCGTGACGACCAGGTCGTACGCCCCGTCGATGCCGAGCTCGACGAGGTGTCGGCT
>JANONZ010000194.1:0-4213 GCA_031421095.1 Thermomicrobiales bacterium | reverse complement strand
GTCCGACAGGGCGGGATCGCCAACGCCACGGCCCAGGACATCGCCGTCAGCATGGGTGGCGTGGGGCTCGCCAAGGCAGACCGCGTCTCGGTCGAGATGGGTGCCGTGGGCCTGGCTCTCGCCGGCAAGGCGCGCGTGACGCAGGGCTATGCACGCGCCGTCCTCGCCCGCGAGGCGCGCCTCGAGCAGGCCATCGTCGGCACGCTCATCGCGGGACGCGTCACGGTCGAACGCACGACCGGAGTCCTGCTGCTGGTCGCGGGCCGAGTGGACGGTCCGGTCAAGGCCGTCTTCGATTGGCGCGGGGCCCTCGCGTTCGGCGCTGCGTTCGGCCTGCTGTGGGGGGTCCTGCGCCGACGCTGAGCGGCTGCCATGAGCGGGCAGGCTTGACCCGGTCCGGTCGCCTGGGAGATCGGCGATATACTCGGGCATCCGCTGTCGAGAGCGCCGCATCGCCAGGAGTCGCCGATCCGTGATCGATCCCACCGCGCAGATCCACGCCTCCGCAGACATAGAGGCCGAGGTCGGGATCGGCCAGCGGACCAGTGTCTGGCATCGCGCGCAGATCCGGACCGGCGCACGCATCGGGGCGGATTGCATCATCGGTCGAGACGCCTTCATCGATGCCGGGGTGATCATCGGCGATCGGGTCAAGATCCAGAACCTTGCCCTCATCTATCACGGGGTGACCGTGGAGGACGGCGTGTTCATCGGCCCGGGAGCGATCCTGACCAACGACCGCTACCCGCGGGCGATCACCGCCACCGGTGACCTGGCCCGGGCGGACGATTGGGAAGTCAGCCCGATCGTCCTCCGCCATGGCTGCTCCATCGGCGCCGGCGCCGTCGTCGTGGGGGGCGTGGAGGTGGGCCGCTTTGCCACGGTAGGTGCCGGTGCGGTCGTGACGCGGACGGTGACCGACCATTCGCTCGTCGCCGGAAGCCCCGCCCGTCGGATCGGCTGGGTCTGCGCCTGCGGTGCTCGCCTTGTCGGCAGTAGAGGCGCCCCGGTGCCTGCCGATCCGGGCGTCTACGCCATCGATCCGGACCTGCGCTGCAGGTCGTGTGACCGACGTTACCGCTATGTCGCAGGCACCGAGACGCTCGTCGAGCGATCCGGCCTGGTTCAAGGTGCCCCAGCATGATCCCACCCGCCCGTCCAGACGTCGGCCCCGCGGAAGCGGCCGCGGTCGCCGAGGTCTTCGCCAGCGGCATGATCGTCATGGGCAAGCGCGTCGCGGAGCTGGAGGAGCGCTGGGCCGAGTACTGCGGTGTGAAGCACGCGATCGCGGTCTCGAACGGGACGATCGCCGAGATGTGCATCTTCGCCGGCCTGGGCCTCGGCTCGGGCGACGAGGTCATCACGGTCAGCCACACGTTCAACGCGACGATCAGCTCCATCCTGTACACGGGCGCGACCCCGGTCTTCGTCGACATCGAGCCAGACACCTACCTCATCGATGCCGCCCGGATCGAGGCCGCGATCACCCCACGGACCAGAGCGATCGTGCCGGTCCACCTGTTCGGCCTGGTGGCCGACATGGACACGATCACGGCCATCGCGGACCGCCACGGTCTGGCCATCGTCGAGGACGCCTGCCAGGCCCACGGCGCCACGTTCCGCGGCCGGAAGGCGGGCTCCTGGGGGCACGCGGCGTTCAGCTTGTACGGCACGAAGAACATGACCACCGGGGAGGGCGGTTTCGTCACCACGAACGATGACCGTCTGGCCGACTGGATCCGGCTCTACCGCAACCAGGGCATGCGCGAGCGGTATCACCACGAGATCCTGGGCTACAACTTCCGGATGACCGACATCGGCGCAGCGATCGGGCTGGTCCAGTTCGCCAAGCTGGACCGGAACACCGCCAGACGTCAGGCCATCGCCGCCCGTTACGACGCCGCGTTCGCCGATCTCGGGATCAAGCTGCCGACCACCCCGCTCGATCGGACCCACGTCTTCCACCAGTACACGATCGGGGTGGGCCCAGCCCGTGACGCGATCGTCGCCGACCTCGCGCAACACGGGATCGGCACCGGGATCTACTACCCGATCCCGGTCCACCGCCAGCCGTATGTCCTGGAGCGCGGGATCCACGCCGACCTGCCCATCACCGATGCAGCCGCCGCGGCCTCGCTCAGCCTGCCGATCTATCCGGGTCTCACCGCCGACGAGGAGGTCACCGTCATCGCCGGCGTCCGCGCGGCCGTCGGACGCCACCTGCCCGCGGGCTCCGCCGCCCTCAGCCGATGACGTCCCCCTGGTCGCCCGTCGGCGACCGACCGATCCGGGTCGGGCTGGCCGGCCTCGGGTCGATGGGCCGGAACCACCTGCGGATCCTGTCAGGCAGCGCGGGTGCAAGCCTCGTCGCCGTCGCCGACCCCGTCGCCGAGGCTGTGGCCGCGGCAACAGCCGGGAGCGAGGCGCGCGGGTTCGATGACCCGCTCGAGATGATCGCCTCGGCGGACCTCGACGCCGTGGTCATCGCCGCGCCCACGACCGCCCACGTTGATCTCGCCCACGCGGCGATCGAGCGAGGGCTGGCGGTCCTCGTGGAGAAGCCGCTTGCGGCCTCGGTCGTCGATGCCCGGGGGATCGTCGACGCGGCTGCTGTCGCCGGCGTTCCCGTCCAGGTCGGGCACGTCGAGCGGTTCAACCCGGCGGTCCTGGAGCTTGGCCGACTCCTCGAAGCGGGCTGGCTCTCCACCGTGTACGCGATCATGAGCCGCCGTGCCGGGCCGTTCCCTGCCCGCATCCGCGACGTCGGGGTGACGGTGGACCTCGCGACGCACGATGTCGACATCCTGAGCTGGATCGCCGGGGAACGTCCCATCCGCGTCTATGCGGAGGTGGCCCAGCGGCTGCACGCCACCCACGAGGATCTCCTCTTCGGCCTCCTCCACTTCCCGTCCGGGGCCACCGGGATGCTCGACGTGAACTGGTTGACGCCGGCCAAGCGACGCCAGCTCAGCGTCATCGGTGAGGAGGGGATGTTCGAGCTCGACTACCTGACCCAGCGCCTGACATTCACCCGGACCGACATCGCCCACCCCAGGACGATCCGGGGCTTCGCCCAGACCTTCACCGGCGACGTCGCCGAGCTGCCGGTCTCGAACGCCGAGCCGCTGGCCGCCGAGATAGACGCGTTCCTCGGCGTCGTCCGGTCTGGCGGTCGCCCGGTCGTCAGCGGCGAGGACGGGCTGTGGGCCGTGATCATCGCCAACGCCCTGTTGGAAGCGGCGGCGGAACGGCGCCCGGTCGATCTGCGCGACGCCCTCTCGAGGCTGCCGGTCGGATGACCATCACCTCCCGCCCCTCCGCCGGTCCAAGCCTGCTCGGCGGCTCGATCGAGCTGCCGCCGGCTCCGTGCCGGCACGCCGAGCCGCGGACGGTCACGCCATGGCTGGGCGAGCCCGGAACGGTCGGTCGAGTCGCCGTCGTCGGGGCCGGGAAGATGGGTCTCCCGCTGTGCGTCCAGTTCGCCAGCCACGGCTGGTCCGTCGTGGCGGTGGACATCTCTGACGGGGTCGTTGCCTCGATCAACGAGGGCCGCTCGCATGTGACCGAGGAGCCCGGTCTGGCGGAGGGCGTGACTGCGGCCCATCTGGCCGGGCGTCTCCGGGCGACGACGGAGGCCGCCGCGGCGGCCCGGGAGGCGGACGTCGTGGTCCTCATCGTCCCGGTGATGCTCGACGACGACCAGCAGCCCGACTACCGCTACATGGACTCCGCCGTTGCCTCGATCGCACCGGGCATCCATGCGGGCTCCACGGTCATCTTCGAGACCACCTTGCCGGTCGGCGACACCCGCCACCGGTTCGCCCCACGCCTCGAGGAGGCGACCGGCCTGCGGGCTGACATCGACTTCTTCGTGGCCTTCTCTCCAGAGCGGCTCTACAGCGGCGCGGCACTCCGCAACCTGGCCACCTATCCAAAGCTCGTCGGCGGGCTCGGGCTCGCGTCCGGCGACCGTGCGGCGGCGTTCTACGCTTCTGTCCTGGACGCCGAGGTCGTCCTCATGAGCTCGGCCGAGGCTGCCGAGTTCAGCAAGCTCGCCGACACCACCTACCGTGACGTGAACATCGCCCTGGCGAACGAGTTCGCGGCCTATGCGGACCGGGTGGGCGTCGACATCCAGGAAGTCATCGCCGCGGCGAACAGCCAGCCATACAGCCACATCCACCAGCCGGGGCTCGGCGTCGGCGGGCACTGC
>JANONZ010000193.1:0-7656 GCA_031421095.1 Thermomicrobiales bacterium | reverse complement strand
CGTCAACGACGCGCCGGCGCTGCACCGCGCCAATGTGGCCGTGGCGATGGGCTCGGGCACGGGCGTGGCCAAGGAGGCAGCCGACCTCGTCCTTGGTGACGATTCGTTCGCCACGCTCATGTACGGTCTCGGGGAAGGTCGACGGATCGTGGACAACGTCCTGAAGGGGCTGGTCTTCCTCGTCTCGACCCACGTCGCGCTGCTTGGATTCATCCTCATCGCGACGCTGTACGGCTTCGGCCAGCCACTTCTGCCGCTCCAGATCCTGTGGCTGGAGCTATTCATCGACCTGTCCACCTCGGTCGCCTTCGAGCTGGAGCGACCCGAACCCGATCTCATGCGCCGCCCGCCCCGACGACGGGATGCGCCCCTCCTGACCAACGGCCTCCTTGGCCGGATCGGCCTGGCCGGCGGCTTCAGTGCGATCGCGGCGCTGGTCGTCATGGTCACCTACCCGGGGACGCCGGAGCACGTCCGGTGGCTTGCGTACACCTGCCTGGTCTGTTCCCAGGCCGTCCGCGCCAATGCCAACCGGAGTCTGCGGGTGCCGATCCACCGACTCCCCCCGAACCCGTTCCTCCTGGCGGCCGGGATCGCCGTCATCGGCATCCAGTTCCTCATCCCGTACATCCCGGGCCTGGCTGAGGCGTTTCGGGCGACACCGCTCGACGCGTCCGAATGGGCGATCGTGGCCGTGATCGCGCTGGCTCCCGCGGTCGTCGCCGAGGCTGTCCGGGTGGTCGCGCGGCGAACCTGGGTGGCCTGACCCGACGCCCTAGGACCCGGACCATCGTTCAAGGGCGGCCGGCGCCATGCCCGGCTATCCTCGGCGGGTGAGCCTCGAGATCGACCACGTCACGAAGCGTTACGGCAGCACGACGGCCCTTGACGGCCTGACGTTCGAGGTCGCCCGGGGCGAGGTCTTCGGGTTCCTCGGCGCGAATGGCGCTGGCAAGACCACGACGATGCGGATCTGCCTCGGCATCATCACGGCCGACGCCGGCGAGATCCGTTGGGACGGCCGACCGACAGGCGCGCTGGCGCGCCGGACCTGGGGCTACCTGCCGGAGGAGCGTGGGCTCTACCCGCGGATGGGCGTCCTGGATCAACTCGTCTACTTCGGCTCGCTCTACGGCGAGGCGCCGGATCGGGCACGACGCGAGGCACTCGCCTGGCTCACACGGTTCCGCATCGCCGACTATGCCGGGCGTCGGGCCGAGGAGCTGTCGAAGGGCAACCAGCAGAAAGTCCAGTTCATCGCGGCGGTCCTGCACGACCCCGAGGTCCTCCTGATGGACGAACCGTTTACGGGCCTGGATCCGATGAACCTGGTCCTCCTGCGCGAAGCGTTCACTGAGCTGCGTGACCGAGGCCGAACGCTCATCTTTTCGACCCACCAGATGGAGGCTGCGGAGGCGATGTGCGAGTCCGTCGCGATCGTCGATCGCGGCCGGCTCGTCGCCGGGGGACGGGTGCGGGACCTCAAGCGGGCAAGCGGGCGGCGGACCGTGCGACTGGCCTTCGACGGCGGGGTCGTTGTGGGTGGCGGGGCCGCGGTCGTTGTGGGCGGCGGGGTCGTTGTCGGCGGCGCGGCCGCGGACAGCCTGGCCGTGTGGTTGGCGGCGCTGCCCGGGGTCCGGGCCGTCCGCACGGATGCGGCCGGCGCGGAGCTGGAGCTGCTGCGCAGTGCGGATCCGGCGACGATCCTCAATGCGGTGCTGGCAAGGGGCGGTACGCTGACGCGGTTCGAGGTCGCCGAGCCGAGTCTGGAAGCGCTGTTCATCGAGCACGTCGGGCGGCCGGCCGATGACGAGACGTCACTGGCGCCTGTTGGCATCGGCCCGTCGGTTGCTGCCGAGAGCGCGGCCTGATGTCGCGCCGGGACCCGCTCCTGCCGAACGCCGGGATCGTCGCCCGGCGTGAGTACCGCGATCGCACCCGCAGCCCGCTCTTCCTCGCCTCGACCGTGGTGCTGATGGGCCTCGCCCTTCTCGTGGCGATCGCGCCGATCGCGATCCGCTATCTCGATCGCAATACGGTCACCCGCATCGTCGTGGTCTCAGACGATCCGGTGCTGGCGGCCCGGGCCGTGGGAGTTGCCGACAGCCTCCTCAACATCCCGCCAGGCGGAGCCGATCCGGCGACATACGAGAAAGCCTTTGTCATCGATAGCTCGGCCGATGCCGCCAGCGCGGAGGCGGCGCTGCGCGACGGCCGGGTGGGCGGGATCCTCGTCGTCCAGCGTCTGCCGAGCGGGCAGATCGATGTCGTGTTCCGGACCGACGGGCAGCCGAGTGGCGAACGCAGCCAGCGCATCGGTTTCGCGGCGATCGCCATCGGTATCCTGGACTGGACCGCCTCGTTGCCGCCCGATTCGCAGTTGGGGTCCTTTCAGAACCCGAACTATCGAGTGGACCCGATCAATGCCCCGACCGACGGCGGTGTTCCGCTCGATCCGCAGGAGACGGCCAGCCGAGCCTTCCTGGGCATCGTCTTCGTGGTCCTGCTGTTCATCAGTGTCGTGATCTACGGCATGTGGGTGGCGACCGGTGTCGCGTCCGAGAAGAGCAGCCGCGTGATGGAGCTGATGATCAGCGCTGCCTCTCCCCGCCAGATGCTGACCGGCAAGGTCGTCGGGATCGGTGCCGCCGGGTTGACGCAGTACGTTGCGATCGCCGTTCCAGCCCTTCTCGTCCTTGCTTTCCAGGACAGGATCGCCCAGGCCATCCTTGGTCCGGCCTGGGCCGAAGGCGCGCCGCTCGTCGGGCTGACCCCGTCGCTCCTCGGCGGCTACGGCGTCTTCTTCCTTCTGGGCTTCACGCTGTTCGCACTCATCTACGCGGCGATGGGCTCGTTCGTGAGCCGGCCGGACGACCTCCAGACGCTGTCACTGCCACTCAGCCTGGTCGCGATGGTCGGGTACCTGAGCGCGATCGTGGCGCTCAGTGGCGGCGGCGGGGTCTGGGTCACGATCGCGTCGTTCCTGCCACCGTTCAGCCCGTTCGTCATGCTCGCCCGACTGATGGTCGGGTCCGTGCCCCCCTGGCAGTTGGCACTGTCGATCGGGCTCCTGATGGCCGCCGTCCTGGTCGTGGCCGTCGCCGCAACCCGGATGTACGCGGCCGGGGTCCTGCTGTACGGGCAGCGGCCGGGCCTCCGGGTATTCATCGCGGCAGCCCGACGAGCCGGGTAGGACGCAGGGGCTCGGGGCGGGCGCCGGGGCGGGGGCCCCCGCCAGCTTGGGCTGCCCTGGAAAGTCCCGGGCCTCGGTCGGGCCCTCGCCGGTGGCAGATCGGCATTCGCCCGCCCGGGGCAGTCGTGGGGCGCATATCTGGCATAAAGCCAATGCCCTCGCGGCCGGCTATCCGCCCAGAGACTGGTAAGGCCGTTGATGGTCCGTTTCGACGTCGACGACCTGGATCTATTGAGCCGCGCTGAGCGTGGGTCGTGCCACGCCAGGGCACGCTGACCCGAAGAACCGACTTCGGGAGGCCACACAGTGGCCTTACCAGTCCCTGGGAGTCTATCTGGCCAACTCCAAGAGGCGAAGGCGGCCCGGGCGAAGGCGGCCCGGGCGAAGGCGGCCCGTCGGCCTTCGCGCCCGCCCCTACCTCTTTCCTTTGCCCTCCCCCGGCCTCAGGGATCGTCCAGAGGCAATCGACTGATGAGGGCAAGCACGGGTGCCGCCGCGCCAGCCGCCGCTCCCGCAGCCGCCGCGCCAGCCGCCGCTCCCGCAGCCGCCACGCCCGCCACGCCCTCCGCCGGATCGGGCGCCATGGTGCTGCCGGCCACCGGCCCGACGCCGTCCGCCCGTGCGGCGACGAACCGCCACAACCGGCTGCGTGTCCCGGGCAGGTACGGGCTGGAACGTTGTCGTGCGAGGATGCCGGCGATCCCCTGTGCGACGACCGCCTCGAACAGGGCAACGCCCTCGGTGGCGATGGCGGGAACGGCAACGACCTCGTCGCCCGGTCGAAGGACCCGGCGGAGGGCCTCGCGTCGACGGACCAATGGCTGAGACAGCAGGGAGCGGCCGTCCAGGTGCAGCAGGTCGAACGCGAGGAACGCCGCCGGCCGCCCCGGTTCGCCAGCCAGCCGCCGCACAAGCTCCCCGGCATCGGCCCTGCCGGAGGAATCCACGACGACCAGTTCCCCGTCCAGGATCGCCGACCGTGCCGCGACCCGCACTGCGAGTCCGGCGAGCTCCGGCAACGCGGCCGAACGATCCACGCCAGCCGCATCCACGATTCGCACCGCCCCACCCCCGGCGACATCGGCTGGTCCGATCAACACGAACGCCCGCTCTCCGCCCCACCACGGCTCGAAGAGGTAGTCGTCGGAATCGAATGGCTCCGGCAGCGGGCGTGGCAGCATCGGCCGCAGGTCCGGGAGAGCGGGCAGCTGGTCGGCCTCGAGTCGCAGCGAGAGCTGGTCGGCCATCGTGGCTTCGATGGTAGACCGCTAGACTGCGCACGTCCCACTACTTGGAGGATCGCCATGCCGCGTCCGCCCCGTCCCGAGGACCTGTACCGCCTGCGCATCGCCACCGAGCCCCGCCTGTCGCCCGACGGTCGCCTCGCCGTCGTCGTGCTGCAGACCGTCGCGCAGCCCGCTGCGGCCGAATCGGGCGGCTATCGCCATGCCATCTGGTTGGTCCCGACTGATGGCAGCGCCCCGCCTCGACAACTGACGTTGGGATCCAGGCACGATCGCCACCCGCGGTTCTCGCCTGACGGACGGACCCTCGCCTTCCTGTCGGACCGACGGACGATGGTCGAGGAGGAGCCGACACGCTCCGAGGGCGCCGCGAAGGACCGCGAGGACGTCGTCCAGGTCCACCTGCTTCCGCTGGATGGCGGTGAAGCATGTCGGCTGACCGACCTTCCGCGGGGGGTGATGGGCTTCGAGTGGTCGCCCGACGGGTCACGACTGGTCGTCGTCAGCACGTCGCACGGAGCGACATATTCGGAGGATCAGGCGCGTCGCGGCCTTGGCCGGAAGCTCGAGCCGGGTGTGCCACCACCGTCGGACTATCGATTCATCGATCGCCTCGACTACATGCGCAACGGTGCCGGCTTCACCTACGACCAGATCGGCCACCTCTGGCTCGTCGACATCGCGACCGGGGCGGCCACGCGACTGACCGATGGGCCCGTCCCCGATCACGAACCGGCCTGGTCGCCCAACGGCCGGCGGATCGCGTTCACATCGAACCGCCGCCGAAACCCGGATCTGCTGCCGCGACAGGACATCCACGTCGTGGACGTCGAAAGCCGGGTGGCGACAGCGGTGACCCGCGGGCCCCGTTCCTACTTCGGGGCGCCGGTCTGGCTACCCGATGGCGAGACGATCGCGGCCGCAGGGCACCGCCTGGAGGGCCGCGCCGGGAGCCGGAACGACATCTGGCTCTTTGCCGCCGACGGGTCCGACGCGACGCCGGCCGGTGGCCGGAACCTGTCGGCACCGCACGACCTCATGCCCGGATCGGGGATGAACAGCGACGTGACCTGCGGGGAGGAGATATCGATCATCCCATCGGCCGATGGGCACTGGCTGCACCTCAGCGCACCGGTGGACGGCGCATACGAGCTCTGGCGTCTGTCCGTGGAGGACGGTGCGCTGGAGCGGCTGACGGAGGGTCGTCACTACATCTCTGGCTGGCACGCAGTCGCCGCTTCGGGCCCGGGCCGGATGCGGATGGCGTACATCCGTTCGGCCGCGACCGAGCCACCGGACCTGTGGCTGCTCGAGGCCGCCCCGAAAGCCGCAACGGCCGGGACCGCCCCGGCCGCCCCGGCCGCGAACGCCGGGCCGACGCGCCTGACGGAGTTCAACGCCGATGTCATGGCCGACCTGGAGCTGCGCGAGCCGCTGGAGCGTCGCGTGACCGTCGATGGTCGCGAGATCCAGGGCTGGTTCATGCCGGCCGGCGATGGCCCCCAGCCGCTCGTCGTCGAGATCCACGGCGGTCCGCACACGCTCTATGGCTGGTCGCCGTTCTGGGAGTTCCAGGTCCTGGCCGGCACCGGGATCGGTGTCTTCTACTGCAACCCGCGCGGCTCGGAGGGATACGGACAGGACTTCAACGATGCCAACCACCGCGATTGGGGACCGGGGCCCATGCGCGACGTCATCGCAGGCGTGGATTCGCTTGTCGCGGACGGTCTCGCAGACCCCGACCATCTCGGCGTCACGGGCGGTTCCTATGGCGGCTATCTGACGAACTGGATCATCGCCCACGACCAGCGCTTCCGGGCGGCGATGACCTGTCGATCCGTGAGCGACATGGCCATGCTGTTCATGACCGGCGACATCGCCGGCGGCGAGTGGGCGCGCCAGGAGTTCGAGACCACGCCATGGGAGGACCCGGCGTACTACCGCGAGATCTCACCGATCGCCTACGCCGAGCAGATCCGGACCCCGCTGCTCATCCAGCACGCTGAGCGCGATATCCGGACCACGATGGGCCAGGCCGAGGCGCTCTTCACGGTCCTGCGCGGACACCGTCGGCCCGTCCGCCTCATGCGCGTCCCGGACGAGAACCACGAACTGACCCGCTCCGGCACGCCGTTCCGTCGGATCGAGAACCTGCACATCGTGTCGGACTGGTTCCGGCACTATCTGGTCGAAGGCAAGCGAGGCCTGCCGCGGCTTCCCAGGGTCCGCGGCGGCCGCTGAGCCGAGGCGCAGCCAGCCTCGGGTTCGGGTGTATCCTCCCCGTCCCATGACCACGGCGCGACGTCCCGACAGCCCCGCCAGAGAGCGTGCCCATGATCTGATCCGCGCTTGGGACGGACGTCCGGGCCCGCTGGGGAGCCTGCTCGGGCGGGTCACTTCGGTCGACCAGGTGGGGGTCGAGGAGCGGGTCGAGTCGCTCAAGCGTCGGTCGATCAAGAAGGCGTCGAAGCTGTGGGCCCTCCAGCTCGCCATCTCGATGATGGATCTGACGACCCTCGAGGGCAAGGACACACCAGGCAAGATCCGCGCCATGTGCGTCAAGGCCATACGGCCGCAGCCGGGCGACCCGACGATCCCGTCCGTCGCCGCCGTGTGCGTCTATCCGGCGCTCGTGGCCGAGGCCAAGGAGGCCCTCCGCGGCTCGACGGTCAAGGTCGCCAGCGTCGCCACCGGCTTCCCGTCGGGCCAGACCTTCCGGGAGATCAAGACGGCTGAGGTGCGCGCGGCGGTCGATGCGGGCGCCGACGAGGTCGATATGGTCATCGATCGCGGCGCGTTCCTGGCCGGCGACTATCTGACCGTCTTCGAGGAGATCGTCGAGGTCAAGGAGGCGGCCGGCGCGGCCCACCTCAAGGTCATCCTCGAGACCGGTGAGCTGGAGACGTATGACAACGTCCGTCGCGCGTCCGTGCTCGCGATGGCCGCCGGCGCCGACTTCATCAAGACCTCCACCGGCAAGGTGACCCCGGCGGCGACTCTCCCGGTCACGCTGGTCATGCTCGAGGCGATCCGGGATTTCGAGCGCTCCACCGGGCGGCAGGTCGGGATGAAGCCGGCCGGCGGGATCCGCACCGCGAAAGAGGCGATCCAGTATCTGGTCGTGCTCTACGAGACGCTCGGCCCGCGCTGGATGACGCCCGACTGGTTCCGCTTCGGGGCGTCCAGCCTGCTCAACGATGTCCTGATGCAGATCGAGGC
>JANONZ010000192.1:0-1554 GCA_031421095.1 Thermomicrobiales bacterium | reverse complement strand
GGGCGTTCGAGCCCCTGCCGGGGTCCGTCTATCACACCGCATACCCGTACTGCTACCGCGCGTCTGGAGGCGCCCATTCGCCGGACGCCTGCACCTGCGACTGGGAGGCCCAGCTGGACCTCACGTTCCACCAGTTCATCTACCCCGAGCGGGTCGCCGCGATCATCATCGAGCCCGTCCTCGGCGAGGGCGGCTACATCGTCCCGCCGCCCGGGTTCCTGCCACGATTGCGGGAGATCACCCGCCAGCACGGGATCCTGCTCATCGCCGACGAGGTCCAGACGGGATTCGGCCGGACGGGTGAGATGTTCGCGGTCCAGCACTGGGGCGTGGAGCCGGACATCCTGGTCATGGCCAAGGGCATCGCATCCGGCTTGCCGCTGTCGGGGATCCTGGCCCGCGCGGAGCTGATGGCCAGCTGGAAGCCGGGGCAGCACGGCGGAACGTACGGCGGCAACGTCGTCTCGTGCGCCGCTGCCAACGCCACCCTCGACGTCATCGAGGAGGAAGGGCTCGTCGCCAATGCGCGCGAGCGAGGCGACCAGTTCCTGCGAGGCCTCCGGGTGCTCGCCGGCAAGTACCGGTCGATCGGCGATGCCCGCGGACTGGGCCTCATGGTCGCGATCGAACTGGTCAAGCCCGGCGTCGGCGACGGCCGCGTCCCGGACCCGGAGCTCACGAAGCGGATCCAGGCCGAGGCGCTCGCCCGCAAGCTCATCGTCCTCACCGCGGGAACGTACGTGAACGTCGTCCGGATCATCCCGCCCCTCGTCACGACCGCCGAGGAGGTCGACATGGCGCTGTCGATCCTCGACGACAGCCTCCGCGCGGCCGGCGCCTGACCGTGGATACCGCCGCCGACCCCGGCCAGGAGGAGGCGATCGACGCTGCCCGAGCGCGGGTGGCGGCCCTGCTCGAGAGCCTGTCTCGAGTCGATCTCCAGGTCGCCGTCGCGTCGCCGCCCGACGCGACGCGGCTCGCCGCCCGGGATCGGGGGCGGGCGGCGGCATCCGTCGCCGGGCGAGGGCCCCTGCTCGACGAGGCGATGACGGCCGCCCGATCCGGCGCGCTTCGGTCGTTCGCCAACGCCGGGTTCAGCGGTACCTGGGCCGCGACCGACATGGCTGTCTCGGTCGCGAGGGCGAGCGATCGCGTCGCGGCCGCATCCGCGTTCGAGGAGGCCGCGATGGCCGCCGTCGTCGAGGACCTCGTCGATGACGACACGCTGGAGGTGTTGCGCTCGACGGCGGACGACCTCGTCAGCCTGCGAGGTGTGCCGGCTCCCGGTTCGCTCGCGACGCTCGGATCGTCGGTGATGCCGAACGTTGGCCCGCTCCAGACCGCGCTCGGTGGTGCGATCGCCATCAGCCTTGCCGTGGTCGGGTTCGTGGTCGCAGGTGTCCCGGGTGCCGTCGGCCTGGTCATCGCCTTCGTCGTCGTGGCAGGGTCGATCCAGCGCCGGAGCAAGCGCGGTCCATGAGCGACATCGTGGTCGTCCCGGCGACCACCGACCGCTGAGGACTTAGCGCGGCGGATCGCCGGGCGTCGGGAAAT
>JANONZ010000191.1:0-1853 GCA_031421095.1 Thermomicrobiales bacterium | reverse complement strand
AGGTAGCCGCCGTCCACCGCGGTCCAGAACTCGATGGTCGAGCCGGCCGGCAGGCCAAGGGTCCCGCCGCCCAGGAGGCTGGCGTCGGCCTTGTAGTGATGGCTGTTGACGCCGTTCTTCGTTTCCGTGCCGAGGCCCTGTGAGGCCGAGGCCAGGCCGGCATTCGCGAACGCACCCAGGAGGATGGCGGGATCGAACAGGCCGAGCATCGGGCCGATCATCTCGGCCGGTGCCGGGGTCAGCGGGCCGCTTCCCTGCCCGATCCAGGCCTTGTCGCCGATGGCGACGATGTGGGTGGCATCCGCACCGGTCCCGATGAGCAGGTCGCGGGAGAGTACCGGCTTGGTCACGACCACACCGGCGTAGGTCTGTCCGCCATCGATCGCGATGGTGACGCGATAGGAATCGACGCCTTCAAGGCTGGCGGCGAGGTCGCCCAGGTCGAACGACGGGATCGCCCCGATCGACGGAACTGCAGCAGAGGCGGCCGGCTCTTGACTGGGTGCGGGCGGCTGGCTGGGCGCGGAGGAGGGTGCGGCGTTTGCCGAGGCCGCAGCCCCGGAAGCCGCCGCCCCGACCGATGGCGTGGTCGCCCCACCGCACGCGGCGAAGATCAGGGCGATCGGCAGGAGAACAGCGGCTCGGCTGGCGTGGCGAAGGTGGGTCATGAGAGTCCCCGGGGCGGTACCGGTCAGGATCGCCGGTAGGCCGGATGATGCGGCCCACGTCACCCACGCGCAAGCGAGCGGGAGATCAGTGCCCGGCGTCCAGCTTCTCTCTGGATCTGCCAGCCGAGGCGTCCCGTTCGGCGACGTACGCAGCCACGATCGCCTGGAAGCGGGTACCCGGGAGCTCTGGGAACTCGTGCCGGAGCGGGCCGTCGTCGGCGCGCAGGTCGAGGATGTCCAGGGTGAGCGCCATCGCGACCTGACCCGCCAGGACTGGCTTCATCGGCCGCAGCACGAGTGACAGCACGCGCAGAGCCGCCGGCGGCACGTTCCGGACCGGCACGGTCGTACCCAGGGTCGCTCTGAACAGACCGACGACGTCCAGCATCGAAAGGTTTTCAGGCCCGACAACGTGGATCACACGTCCCCGCATGGCGGGGTCCACGACCGCTCGCTCCACGAGCACGGCCACATCGCGAGCGGCGACGAAGTTCAGTGGATTCGTTCCACGGCCAAAGACCTGGGCCCGGCCCGTGCCCAGGATCGGGTCGCCGAGCAGGGATCTCCACGTCTCCATGTAGGCGGATGGGCGAAGGATCGTCCATTTCAGGGAGCTCGCGCGCAGGGCTCGTTCGGCCTCGCCTTTGGCGCGAGCCAGTGCCGACGGGGCCGTCGGACTGGCCCCGATCATCGAGAGCAGGACGAAGTGTTCCACTCCGGCCGCGTCGGCCGCCTCGATCATCGTCCGGTTGCCTTCGGCATCCACCGCCCTGACCCCGAGCGCGTGCATGCCACCGAAACCCTGGATGGCAGAGACCACGGTAGTGACGCCCGTGATGGCCGAACGAACGGCCGCCTCGTCGCGCACGTCACCCAGCGCGATCTCCACCGACGACCGGTCGATCCCGGAGCGGGCCAGCGCGGCTCCGGCACGTGCGGCATCTCTGGTCATGATCCGGACTGGCAGGCCGCGCGCCACCAGGCGGGCGACGACATCGGACCCCAGGCGGCCGCTGCCGCCGGCCACCAGGATCATCGCTCGGCCCAGACCAGGCCATCGGATGCGGTCGTGCGGATCACCGTGGCCTGGATATCCCGGACCGCCGCGAAGATGTGCGTCCAGTTGCGCCGGACCTGGTCCCTTCCGACGAAGCTGCGGGCGGGGTGAGCCGGGGTCTCGCTCCG
>JANONZ010000190.1:0-4300 GCA_031421095.1 Thermomicrobiales bacterium | reverse complement strand
TCGCTCGACAACGAATCGGAGCGGCTGGTCCAGGAGGCGCTGGACCGATTGAAAGTCGGGCGGACGACGATCATCGTGGCCCATCGACTGTCGACCATCCGGGCGGCGGACCGGATCGCGGTGCTGGACGACGGCTGGCTCGTGGAGCTCGGCACGCAGGACGAGCTGCTGGCGCTCGACGGGCTGTATGCGCGGCTCCATCGGACGCAGTTCGCGCGGCCCGAGGCCGCGGTGCCGGTCGAGGTCTGAGGTGTCGTTCGATCTTGAGCGCTTCGTCGCGGCCCAGGAGGGCGTGTACGAGGGCGCGTTACGCGAGCTCCGCGAGGGTCGCAAGACCGGCCACTGGATCTGGTTCATCTTCCCGCAGCTCGCGGGCCTCGGGCGGAGCGAGATGTCCCGGATCTACGGGATCGCGTCAGCCGAGGCCACCCTCCTGATGGCTGGCGGCGGCTCGATGACGGCTCGGAGCGCCAGGGCGCCCAGCACGAAATAGCCGACGCCGACGACCAGGATCACGCGCGCGCCAGTGCCGGGTCCAAGCGCCATGCGGGCAATGACATCAAGGAGCAGCCCGCCGATGATGACGGCAATCGTCGTGGACGATTGCGTCGCGACGTTCGACAATCCCATGTACCGGCCAGATGCCGCCTTCGGGATGATGTCGGTCATGAGCGCCCAGTCCACGGCGAGGAACGTGCCTTGGGAGCCGCCGAACAGTGCGGCCGCGACGACCGCGACGGGGATGTTCGGCGCGAGCGCAGCGATGACGAGGGACAGGGCCCCGAGGGCCATGCTGACGTAGATCACCGGCTTGCGCCCGACCCGATCGGAGATCCTGGCCGACGGGATGATCGCGGCCATCGCGGCCACGGCCACGGCCGCGATCATGGCCAATTGCGTCCTCCCGACTTCCTCCTGCGTCAGCCCGTGCACGTCGGCGAGATAGATGACGACGAAGTTCACGAGTGACGCGCCGCCCATGAGGACGAGCAGGCGGGAGGCGAGGAGCCAGATGTAGCTCTTCTCGCGGAGGATGTCGGTCCCCCAGGTTTCCGCGGCGATGGAGCGCCACGACCGGCCGTTCCGCGGTCGAGCCGGCGGACCGTTCGGCACGCGAACCACGACGCTGATCATCGTCACGAGCTCGATGACCGCTACGGCTGCCAGCGCCAGCCCGAAGTTGCCGGTGATGTTCGCGAGCGCCGCCAACCCGAAACCGACGATGTTGCCGACGACCTGCATCAGGCCGACGAGCGCGCTGCCCAGACCGACCTGACGATCGGGCAACAGGTCCGGGACATAGCCCTGGAACGGCCCCCGGGCGACGTTGGTGCTCACGGCCAGCAGCGTGACGAATGCGGCGAGCGCCACGAATGTCGACGCCGTCGCGATCCCGATCAGGAAGACCGCGTCGCCGATCGCCCCCGCCACGATGTAGGGCTTACGGCGGCCCCAACGCGAGGTCGTGTAGTCGCTGATCGAGCCGACCGTCGGTTGGATGAAGAACGAGAAGCCGAACGTCAGCACCGACATGATCGCGAGCGAGGAGCCGATGCTCTCCGGTGCGACGAGCTCGTCGAACTTCAGCCGGGACTGCGTGACACTTGCGACGACGGAGTCGATGGCGGTCAGGCCGAGCCAGAACAGGGACAGTCGGAGCAGGGAGGTGATCGGGAGGCTGGCGACCGGCCGGCCGATCACGTCGGCGCGGAGCGTCACGTCGTCGACCGCTGCCGTCGATGGTTCCAACTGTCACCCCTCATGCTGCCGAGCCGGGTCGCTGGGTAGACGCCCAGCGTGCGGATCTGTGTCAGTGGAACAAGGTGGCGAGCCAGCGCCAACGGTCTTGGGCGGGGCGGCGCCCGTCAGCGAGAGCCGAGCGCCCAGGCAGCACCGTAGCCACGGCCATCCGGTATCGCTCGGTGAGCTCCGCAGCCCGTCGACGGCCCGGCGGACTGAAGACCTGCTGATCCGCGGCGGCGACATCGAGCGCGGCCAGCGCGTCGACGGTGAACGACGAACCCCGCACGATGTGGTGCGTTCCGGCGAGCACGACGGGGACGACGAACGCGCCGGCATGGAGAGCGAGGTAGGCGAACCCGGGGGCGATGGTCCGCGTCTCCTCGGGCGGTGACGGCGGGCCCTTCTCGGGAAAGATCGCCAAGGCGGCACCGGCGCTCATGACCTGCGCGGTGAGCTCGGCGTACGCCCGCGGTCCGCCCGATCCCGGCGCGATGGGGATCATGCCGAGTCGCGGGAAGAGCCAGCGACGCCACCAGGACCGTGACATCGTCGGGCCGTCGCCAAACCAGACAAGTCGCGCCGCTCCGCGCGGCCAGGCCGCCAGCAAGAGGAACGGGTCGATCCATGCGCGGTGCGGCGCCGCGACGATAAGACACCCAGCGCCGGCACGACCCGTCTCGCCACGCGGAAGGTCGTCGAAGCCGCTGGCGTCCACTCGCCAGCAGACGATCCGACAGACTCCCCGGATCAGCAAGCCCAGGCCGCGATCGACCGGTCCCTGGCGAACGGATGCGCGGCCGAGTCCTTCGCGGAACCGCTGGACATCTACCGACTCAGGCTTGTTGGTCACGTCGCCCCTCAGACTGACTGTACTCCCGACGTGTTGCGTGCCATCGCTCTTTCCAGTTGACAGGCAGACATGATGTTGGAGTATGCAACGACGATGCTGACCGTTCCTGAGGCCGCCCGACGGGCGCGACGCCACCCCGAGACCATTCGCCGCTGGATCCGGGAGGGCCGACTACGTGCGCACAAGGTCGGGACGCAACACGTGATCCAGCTGACCGATCTCCTCGAGGCCACGGGCGCACCTGGCCATCGCACTTCCGAGGCGGCGGGTCGGTATGGCACCGACCGGGGCGGCGGGTCGGGACCGCCACTCATCGTGAACGAGTGGCTACCCGCCATCGTCGGTCGGATCGTGCGTGCCGCCGACCCGGTTCGGATCATCCTGTTCGGGGCCCGTGCCCGCTCGGACGCCCGGCACGGCGAGGACTACGAACTGCTGGTGATCCTGGATGAAGCGCCGGATCGACATGCGGCCAGGGCCGCGCTCCGACGTTCGTTCGCGGATATTCCAGTGTCGGCCGAGATCCTCGTGGCTTCCGCGGCCGACGTCGCCGCCGGCCCGACCGGGTCGAGCCGTCGAGCCCTCGCGGAGGGGCGCGATGTGTACAGCCGGGACGCCTTCCCGGGGGTGTCGATCGTCCAGCGCCTGATCGAGACCGGGCGGGCCACTCCTCCGATGAATCCCGATACCTCGGTCTTCCCGGCCAGGTGGCCGTCCCAGGGTGGGATCACGGCTACCGACGCCCTGCTCGCCGAGCGCCGGGAAGACCTCCGATGAGCAACGTGTATCTCGATTCGTCAGCTCTGACCAAGCTCGTCATCGATGAGCAAGAGTCACCCAGTCTGCAGACGGTCGTGCAAGGTCGCACCCTCATGACCAGCCGTGTCGCTGTGGTCGAAGTTTCGAAGGCCGTTGCACGGTCCAACCCGACCGCCGACCCCAGCAAGATCCTCTCGCTCGTGACGCTGCTCGAGCTCGACGCAGACATCGCGACTCTGGCTGGGACGACTGGCGGGGCGGGTCTGCGAGCTCTCGATGCGATCCATGTAGCCACGGCGCTCCTCATCGGCGCCGAGCTCGAGACGTTCATCACATACGACAGGCGCCAAGCGGAAGCTGCCAGCGCTGCGGGCCTGCACGTCATCGCACCAGCACCCGAGTGAACCGGGACCGCTGGGGGTGGACGCTCGGTCCTCGAACCTACTGCCGATAATGCAAGTTATGTCTGTATTGCGGCGAAGGAGACGCCCGGGACCAGTACTGAGCGCAAAGGTCCCGAGAGGTTGCCTAAGCCGCCCTAAGGTCGCTGGTGTGAAACGGGGTGGCTGGGGCGGCTGAATCGGCCGGCCCCGATTGACCATCGCCCGGATCAGCCGATTGTCGGCGTGGGGTGCGCCGGTGGCCACGCTGCAGCCTCGATCACGGGTCCCCGGGGGCCGGTCGGATCGGGATCTCGGGGATCCCTCCCGCTCAGGTGGCCCGGACCGCCCAGGTGCCGCCGCTCCGGACGAGCCCGAGCACGGCCAGGCGGGCCAGGTTGACCGCCGCGGCGAGGAGGGCGAAGTCGGCGCCGACCCGGACGCTGCCCCGGACCCGGGCCCGTCGGCCGCCGTGGCGGCGGCGCATGAGATGACCGATCTTGCGTTCGACCTTGGGCCGGGTGGCCCGGTAGTCGGCCAGCCAGGCCGGGTCCCGTTGCGCCGCCCG
>JANONZ010000189.1:0-2375 GCA_031421095.1 Thermomicrobiales bacterium | reverse complement strand
GGTCCAGGTTCGCGGTCGCGATCGAGATGGCTGATCCGTGCACGGACGCGCTGCAGCGCCTCGGCCACGCCCGCGCCGGGAACGGCTCCATCCGAGCGAGCGAGCCGCAGGTCCAGCGCCTGGGCTGCGACCAGCAGCTCGATACCCAGGATCTGCTCCACATGGCCAAGCACCAGCCGCGCATGCCGCGCGGAGATGGAGCCCATCGAGACGTGGTCCTCCTGGTTCGCGCTGGTCGGGATCGAGTCGACCGAAGCCGGATGAGCGAGCGTCTTGTTCTCCGACGCGAGCGCGGCCGCCGTGTATTGGTAGATCATCATCCCCGAGTCGATCCCGGACGAAGCGGCCAGGAAGGGCGGCAGGCCGCCGTTGAGCCTCGGATCCACGAGCAGCGCTGTCCGGCGTTCGCTGATCGACCCGAGCTCCGACAGGGCGATCTTCGCGAAATCGAGGGCAAGGGCGATCGGTTCACCGTGGAAGTTGCCGCCACTGATGACCCGACCGCCGCCGGTCGCGATCGTGTCCACATCGGCGACGCCGCCGCCAGGGAAGACCAGCGGGTTGTCGGTCGCCGAGTTGAGCTCGATGTCGAGGACCCGGCGGAGATGGTCGAGTGCGTCGCGGACGGCGCCGTGGACCTGCGGGACGCAGCGCAGCGAATACGGATCCTGCACTTTGTGGGCGTGACCGTGGTGGCCCGCCTGGAGGCCGCTGAAGCGCAACAGGTGCCGGAGCTCAGAGGCCACGGCAACCTGGCCGGGGTGCGGCCGGGCCAGCTGGTACGCGGCGGCGAAGGCGACATCGGTCCCGAGCAGGGCCTCGACGCTCATCGCGGCGATGACACTGGCGGAGCGGGTCAACCGGTCGGCATCGGCCAGGAGCAGCGCCCCGATGGCGCTCATCATCTGGGTGCCATTCAGCAGTGAGAGCCCTTCCTTCGCCTGGAGCGCGAGTGGTTCCAGGCCAGCCTCGCTCAGCGCGAGCATCGAGGGCACGACCAGCCCGCCGACTTCCACCTCACCGCGCCCGATCAGCGGGAGGGCAAGGTGGGCGAGCGGCGCCAGATCGCCGGAGGCACCGACGCTCCCCTGCTCCGGGACGACCGGATGGATCCCCAGCCGAAGGAAGTCGAGCAAGCGATCGACCAGCAGCGGTCGACAGCCGCTGTGTCCGAGGGCCAGCGTGTTGGCCCGAAGCAGCAGCATCGCGCGCACCACCTCGCGCGGAAAGGCCGACCCAACGCCGGCTGCGTGGCTCATCAGGAGGTTCTCCTGGAGCCGTCCGGCGTGGGCGGGTTCGATGTAGGTCGTCGCCAGGTCGCCGAACCCGGTCGTCACCCCGTAGACCACCGCGCCTTCGGCCACGAGCGATTCGATGACGTCTCGGGCTTCCTGCATCCGCTCGCGGGCGTGGATGTCGAGGGCCGCCTCCGCACCGCCCCGGGCGACCGCCTCGACGTCCGCGATCGTGAGGTCGGCGCCGGTCAGGACGATCGGCGAGGTCGGCCCGGGGTCGGCCCCCGGCGCACGCCCATGACGGTCCGGGTAGAAATGAGGGACGTTCGGGTCGGTCACGGTCTCGAGGATAGTCGGCTATGCTCCGGGCCGTGTTCGACTTCCTGAACGGGCCGGTCCGCGATCTGGTGACACAGGTCTATGAAGCGGTCGGCTACCTCGGCGTCGCCCTGTGGGTGGCGATCGAGAGCGTCATCGTCCCGATCCCCTCCGAGCTGGTCCTGCCGTTCGCGGGATTCCTCGTCGGTGACGGCACGGCCCTGGAGCCCATCACCGGGCAGCCCTGGAACTTCTGGCTCACCGTGCTGGCTGGCACGCTCGGCGCGACGGCGGGTGCGCTCATCGCCTACGGCATCGGTGCCTGGGGCGGCCGACCCATCCTCGAGCGCTGGGGCCGCTATCTGGGCATCAGCGCGGCGGACCTCGACAAGGCGGACGGCTTCTTCGCGCGGCACGGCGAGGCCGCCAGCTTCTTCGGCCGGATGATCCCGGTCATCCGCTCCCTCGTGTCGTTCGCCGCCGGGATCGCGCACATGCCCCTCGGTAAGTTCACGGTCTTCACCTTCCTGGGCTCGGCGCCGTGGACGGCGCTTCTCGTCCTGGCCGGGGTGCAGCTCGGTGCCAACTGGGAATCGGTCGGTGCGTGGCTGAAGCGCTTCGAGTACGCCGTCCTCGCCGTGCTCGTCGTGATCGTCCTCGGCTGGATCTGGTTCCGGATCATCAAGCCGCGCCGGGACGTTCGCGCGATCTGACGCGCTCCTCCGGCGGCTTGACCGACCGGAACTCGCGGTACATGAGCAGGTCGTACACGATCTTCAGGCCGCCGGCCAGGTAGAACGGCAGTGCGGCGTAGCCCGCACT
>JANONZ010000188.1:0-6181 GCA_031421095.1 Thermomicrobiales bacterium | reverse complement strand
TGGTGGCCCGGCTCGCAGGCGACGTCCCGGTCGGCGTGGTCATGGCCCTGCTAGGCGCACCGTTCTTCCTGTTCCTCCTCCAGCGCACGCGCACCGGGTACGAGCTGTGACGGCCACGGCGATCCTTGCCGCGGAAGGCGTCACCGTCGCGTACGGCGAGCGCCGCATCCTGGCGGACGTGGACCTCGCCATCGCTGCCGGTGAGCGCGTCGCGCTGGTCGGCCCGAACGGCGCCGGCAAGTCCACCCTCCTTCGAGCGTTGACGGGCGTGCTCAGTCCGCGCCCGGGAGTCGTGCGTCTGTGCGGTGACCCGATCGGCGGCCTGGACCGCAAGGCCGTAGCGCGTACGATCGCGGTCGTCCCGGAACTTGCCCAGCTCCCGTTCGAGATGCCGGTCCGTGAGGTGGTCGCGCTCGGTCGGCTGCCGCACGAACCACCCCTGACCGGGCTGCGGGCTGCCGATCACGCCGCGGTGGACGCCGCCCTGGAGCGGGTCGGGATCAGCGGCCTCCGACGCCGCGACGTGCGGGAACTGTCCATGGGCGAGCGCCAGCTCGTATTCATCGCCGTGGCCGTCGCCCAGGCGGCCCCCATCCTCGTCCTGGACGAGCCCACGGCCCACCTGGACATCCGCCACCAGGTGGAGGTCATGCAGCTGTTGGTCGACCTCAACGAGCGTGACGGCACCACGATCCTGGCCGTCCTGCATGATCTCGCGCTGGCGGCCCATTTCTTCGGGCGGGTCGTGGTCATGGCCAACGGTCGGATCGTCGCCGACGGGCCGCCGACCTCCACCCTGGATGGTGCGCGGATCCGCTCGGTCTTCGGGGTGGATCCCGCGCTCGTTCGGCTGCCCGTCGCGGCTGCATCCTCCGGGTCTGCTGGGCTGGACGGGTCTCCCCCCACCAACACGCCCAGCCCGCCGACGCGTGCTACGCTCCGGCCGTGACTCGACGTCGATCGAGCGCGCCGGGACGCGATCGTCCCGACCGTCGTCGGTCCTCCCTCTCCGTCTCCGCGGTCGCGCTCGTGCTGACCGCCCTCGTCGCGGCGTGCGGCGGAACGGCAAACGGCACCGGCACCCCTGATGCCACGGCGGCCGCCACGGACAGCCAGGGTCCGGGTCAACCCACCGAGTCGCCCACGCCGCCACCGGATCCGGGCCCGACGGAACTGCCGCCATCCGATGCGCCCCCGACCACCGCTCCACCGTCCGCGACGGCTGGCGCCGGCTCAGCCGCCGCCTGTTCCGGCACCCCCGGCAATCGCGATTTCTTCGCCGCCGTTGCCGTTGCCGTGTCGTGGCCCGTCTACTGCCCCGTCCTGCCCGACGGATGGTTTGTCGAAGCCGGACAGTACCGCCTGGCCGGCGGGGCCTCGATGGAGGTTGCCTTCCGCGGCCCCGGCGGAGCCCGGATCGATCTGCGCGAGGGGGCATTCTGCGTGAGCGATGACTGCGCCCCGGAGGGCACGGACCTCGGCGCTGCCGACTTCGGGGATCTCGCCGGCACCTTCCGGGACCTGGGTGGAGGCCGCTACGCGGTCGTTGTCGATCCCGGCGCATCGCCGTCGTGGGTCCTCGTCGTGACCGGGCTTTCGGAGGCGGACGCCCGGACGGTAGCCGCGGACCTGACCCTCGTCGAGGGCTGATGCGTCTCGCCGACTTCGCCCTGGAGCGCTATTTCGCGCGCTGGGAGTTCGCGGTTCATCACGTCCTGTGCGCCTCGGATCTCCAGGGCATGCCGATGGCGGCGCTCCTGGCCCTGGCCGACGACGAGACGCGCACCCTCTGGGAGGGCCTGACCCTGGGTTACACGGAGTCGACCGGGCACCCGCTCCTGCGCCGCGAGATCGCGTCGTTGTACGAGGGGATCACCCCGGACGACGTCCTGGTCTTCGCGGGGGCGGAGGAGGCGATCTTCTGTCTGGCCAACGTCGCGCTGGAACCGGGCGACCACGCGGTCGTGACCTGGCCCGGCTACCAGAGCCTGTACGAGGTCGCCCGCGGCGCCGGAGCGGAGGTCACCCTCCACGAGTTGCGCGAGGACGCCGGCTGGGTGATCGATCTGGACCTGCTGCGACGGCAGGTCACGCCGGCGACCCGACTCATCGTCGTCAACGCCCCGCACAACCCTACCGGCATGCTGCCCGACCGGGCCACCTACGACGGGCTGGTCGACCTGGCCTCGGAAGCGGGCGCGCACCTCGTGGTCGACGAGGTCTATCGATTCCTGGAGTTCGACGAGCACGATCGACTGCCGGCCGGGGCGGACGCGCTGGATCGCGGCGTATCGATCGGGGTCATGTCCAAGTCGTTCGCGATGGCGGGATTGCGGATCGGCTGGCTGGCGACCCGTGACCGCGACCTCCAGGCGCGCTGCGCCGCGTTCAAGGACTACACCACCATCTGCTCGTCCGCGCCGTCGGAGATCCTGGCCCTCATCGGGTTGCGTGCGCGCGAGACGGTCCTGGCCCGCTCGCGCGGCATCGTGGCCGACAACCTGCAACTCCTTGACGCGTTCTTCGAGACGTGGGCGGACCGGTTCAGCTGGGTTCGGCCGCGAGGCGGGTCGGTCGGCTTCCCGCGACTGACTGTCCCGGGCGTGTCCATCGACGAGTGGTCGGCTGGGCTCGTTAAAACGCACGGTGTGCTGCTCCTGCCAGGCTCGCAGTTCGGGTATGGCGGCAACCACTTTCGCCTGGGGTTCGGCCGGACCGACCTGCCGGCGGCGTTGGATCGGCTGGAGACCTACGCGGCCGCGACCCTGCGCTAGCCAACGCGCGCCCGTTCCTGGCCGCGCGCCGCGCACGTGCGCACCGTCCACCGCGCACGCGTCCACCGCGCACCGTCAGACAAACTTTTTGCACGAATCAGCGCGACCCAGTCGCTCAGGATGCAGATTCGGGTTGTCTGGGCGGTGGATCACGTGGGGTTCATAGCAAGAGTGTGTCTCACCGTGAGCACAGGAGTCGAGGGCCCACCGACCGAGTCGTAACGCGACCGCAACACGCGGGCCCGCGCGCTGATTCATCCGTGCGAACATCGCGTCCACGCTGAACCCCCACCCAGACTGGAGGATTCCCATGGCCACGACCACGTCCCGCCGCCGATCGTCGAACGGTCGCCACTCGCCGGATCCCAAGCTGGACGCCTCGGCGCCCCAGATCCAGCGCTACGGCACGCTGCGCCATCTGCCGATCGGTCTGCCCGACAAGGCGCGCGCGGGTAGCTGCGACCTCCTCAACGAGATCCTGGCCGACACGATGGTGCTCTACGCGCTCTATAAGAAGCACCACTGGCTTGTTGCCGGCCCGACCTTCTACCAGCTCCATCTCTTGTTCGACAAGCACGCCGAGGAGCAGCTCGAGCTCATCGACGACCTGGCCGAGCGTGTCCAGAGCCTGGGTGGCATCGCCGTGGGCGATCCGCGCCATGCCTCGGAGCTGACCACCATCCCGCGCCCGCCCGATGGCGCCGAGGAGGTCACGGTCATGATCGACCGGACGCTTCGCGCCCATGAGACCGTCATCAAGAAGGTGCGGCAGGGCATCAGGACAACCGAGGAATCGGAGGATTGGGGCACCAACGACCTGCTGATGGGCGACGTGTTGCGCCGCCACGAGCTCCAGGTCTGGTTCCTGTCCGAGCACGTGGTGGACATTCCTCTCGTCAGCGACTGATCTCCGTCCGCGGGACGCCGCGGACCTACCTCGACTTCACGACCAGCGCACAACCGAGTCGTCGTCTACCCACCCATTCCTCTGGAGGACACGGCCGGCGCCGATGCCGGTCGGCTCAGGAGGCCCGTTTCACACCAATCGCCTAGAATCCGCCTCAGCGGGACCCGCGGCGGCCTGCGAGCGGTGGTCGCGAGGTCCGCGTCGAGCGGCGGACACGGCCATGAGCAGACTTCACCACGACCTTGGCTTCATCTCCAGCGTCGGTGTCCTGGCGAGTGGCATTGCGGCGGCCGTCACCGGCATCGTCGCCGACCTGTGGGATCTCAACGACTTCTGGTACCACACCGTTTCGGGCTACGTCATGGGCGGTTTCGCGATCGCCCACGTCTGGTTCAATCGCGATCGCCTCGTCGGATATGCGAATTTCCGCTGGCGGTTGATCCGTCATGTCGCCTCGGCGCAACCCCCGGCGGCCGCCCGGCCGATCCGTGCTTCAGCGCCGGACGCGGGCGAGCCCGGGCCGACGCGACCGCTCGAATGGCTCAGCCGCATGACCTTGTCCCGGCGCGGGCTGTTCGGGCTCGCGGTCGGCGGTCTGGGCGGACTGGTGCTTGGCCGCGGACTGCGGCCCGCGCCGCCCATCGAGGCCGGCTCCGACGTCGGCGTCATCTACCACCAGTGGAGCAAGCCCGGGCTTATCGACGCGCTCGGGACGGTCGGCAACTGGGGCCAGCAGGTCGAGCTCTACAAGACCTACCCGGGCGTCCCCGTCGTGGCCCTGCCCGAGCCCGATCTGGGCGGCGGGCTGACCACCGAGGTGGCCATCTCCAGACGGCGCTCGACCCGCGACTACGCATCGGCGCCGATGAGCCAGGCCGAGCTTTCGCGGCTCCTGTTCCTGACCGGTGGCATCAGTGCGGATCGCTGGGGCAATGCCAGGCGCACCGCGCCATCGTCCGGTGCGCTGTATCCGATCGAGGTGTACGCGGTCGTGCACCGCGTCGACGGGATCGAACCCGGCGTCTACCACTACGCCTATCGGGAGCACGCGCTCGAGGTGGTGCGCGTCGGGGACTTCCGGGCGCAGGTCGTCGACCAGGCAATCGCCCAGGAGTTTCTCGGCGAGTGCGGGGTCGTCCTGTTCCTGACGATGATCCTTCAGCGGATGCGCCCAAAATACCAGGATCGGAGCTACCGCTACGGCCTGCTCGAGGCGGGTCACCTCGGCGAGAACGCCTACCTGGCGGCGACCTCGATGGGCCTCGGCGCGTGCGGCGTCGGCGCCTTCATGGACGATGCGATCAACGCGATGCTCGGTGTCGACGGGGTGGAAGAGGCCGTCGTCTACATGCTGGCTGCGGGGAGGGTCTCGGAGGCGGCCTGACGGCCAGCAATCGACGAGTCGTTCCAGCCGCCGGCACGAGCGATCAGCCGGGCACGGGCCCGCCTGCTGGGAGGATGCGGTAGCTGCCGCCGCTCGGACGGATCTCGGTCACGTGCCCGTTGTCCCATCGGACCCGTAATTCGACGCGGCTTTCGTGCGGGATCACCTCGAGGATCTCGCCCTGGCGCGGCGGCACGCCCATCTTCTCCGACTCCACGACGATCCGATCGCCAACGTGCGCATCCATCGCTGCATCTCCAATCCCGGTTGCCGCCTCGCAGCAGGTGGGAGTCGGTCCCATGATAGGTCGGCGTTTCCACGATCGTCGTACTGTCCCGCATCCCGGGTCGCCCGGCCGTTCGGCGGATGCGCCCGGCGTCATCCGGCTCTTGCCCCGGAGGTCAGTCCCGCCTGACCGATCCCGCTCAACCGGCCCAGGGCGCCTTGGTGGGGCGAGCCCAGGCGCCCTTTCGCGGCGCGGCCGGCTTCTGTCGAGTCCGACGGCGACGCCCGGTCAGTGACAGCGAGACCAGCATCAGCTCGTTGACCTTGCGCTCGAACTCGGGGACGGTGGCCTCCGGGATCGTGACGCAGACCTCGCGCAACGCCGTCTCCAGCTGGTACCAGAGATCGCCCTTCCGGACCTCGAACAGCGGGTAGCGCGAGTTGATGACGATGCGTCGGACCCCGTCCTCCACGACCATCGCGCTGCGCAGCCTCGGATCCAGGGCCCTCACGACCACCTCGGCGACGCCGCGTCCGCTCCCCATGCCGCCGGTCCGGGGCGGGCGCGGTGCCGGCGGTTCGGTGGTCTCGTCGTCGGAGGCGTCCGCGACGCCGTCGTCAGCGTCGCCGTCGTCAGCGTCGCCGTCGTCAGCGTCGCCGTCGGGTAGTACCTCGGCCTCCGTCGGCGGCGCCTCCCGCTCGGCCGCGGCGAGGGAAAGCTGCCCGCCCGGACCCTCGCCGTCGCCTGTTCCCGGATCGCTCTCGAACAGTTTGCCCGACTCCAGCAGGCGCAGCGCCCGGGCCAGGATCTTGCGGACCTGGTTCGCCGTCCGAAGCGAGCCCGGGTCCACGGCCGTCCCGTCCTCGCGGGCCAGGCGCCGGACCACCGGC
>JANONZ010000187.1:0-6560 GCA_031421095.1 Thermomicrobiales bacterium | reverse complement strand
GAGGCAGAACTGCTCAAGGGCGACGAAGGACGGCTCACCGGCCTGGCCGAGGTCTTCACCGCGGATCCCGCGCTCGCGCCGGCCGGCGGCAGCAAGCTGGAGGCGGCCATGGAGTCGGTGCGCTCAAGCGCACGTCCGCGTCGGGGACAGGCCGCGTCCGGGACGGCGGCGGCGGAACGCCGCGAGGGCCGTGCGACCGCCAGGGCCGATGGGAGCCCGCAGGCCGAGGCCGACGCGGAGGACCCCGACGCCACCGGCCGGCTCGCGCACCCGTCCGACTCCAGCGAGCCCCCGGCGCCTGATCCGGCCCGGGCGACCGCCGCCGAGGATGCCCCGCCCACGGACGACCGCCTGATCGTGGGCAAGACTCCCGGCGTGACCGTGGAGGACCACGTCGCCGAGGCCGGCCGCAAGGTGATGCGCTTCCATCTCGCCCGGATGCTCGCCCGCGAGGCTGGTACGCGCGACGGCCACGTTGCGCAGGACCTCCACGCCATGCGAGTCGCCACGCGCCGCCAGCGCGCGGCGTGGCGTGTCTTCGGGGCGTCCTTCCGACTCAAGCGGACGAAGCGCTACCGGACCGGGCTGCGCGAGATCGCGGCGCGGCTTGGGGCGGTGCGCGACCTCGACGTGTTGCTGGAGGCCGCGGACGCCTATCGAGCCGACCTGCCGGTCACCGAGCAGCGAGCCCTCGAACCGCTTCTGGCCGGGTGGCGTTCCCACCGCGAAGACGCGCGCGTCCTGCTCATCCGCGAGCTCGATTCGGACGGCTACCGGCGCTGGGTCGACGACTATCGCGATTTCGTCCGGACGGAAGGTGCGGGAGTCCTGCCCGTCGGCCCCACCCAGCCGCATCACGTCCGCGACACCGCGGCCTCGCGGATCTGGACCGCGTACGAGCAGGTCCGTGGCTACGAGGCCGTCCTGCGCTGGGCCGATGTCGAGACACTCCACGAACTTCGGATCGCCGGCAAGTGGCTGCGCTACACGCTGGAGTTCGTGCGCGAGGCGCTCGGTGAGGAGGCGACTCCACTCATCGCCCGGGTGACGGCGCTGCAGGACCATCTCGGGTTGATGAACGATGCCGACGTCTCGGCATCCATGGCGCGGACGTTCCTGGTCGAGCATGCCGGCGACCTGTCGGCCCTCGAGAGCGCGGCGATCGGTCGCTATCTCGTCAGCCACGAGCGTGAGGTCGCTCGTCTGCGACGGACCGTGGGGGCTCCGTGGCGTGGCGTGGCCGGGGTCGGCTTCCGGCGCGGGTTGGGGAGAGTCGTCGCCGGCCTGTGACGCGACCGATCGCGTCACGTCGGCGCGCCAGCCAGGCGTCAGATACGCCAGCCGTGGGCCAGGACAGCCAGGCGATCGCGCCATACGCGCCCCGAGTGCGCGACGGCCAGGATCGCACCCTCCCGCAGGCCGGCATCGGAGACCCGGATCCGATCGGCGCCGTAACGGGCCAGGATCGCGTCCAGGATCGCGCCCCCCGCAGGCAGCAGGCGCACCCGCATGGGCTTGATGCGGTGGCGCACGGCGGCAGCCGCAGCCGGCTCCGTCACGAGGGTGGCCACGGCCTCGGCGATCCGGTCCCGGGTCAACATCCGATCGAGGGCGGCGGCCGGGATGACCTTGAGCAGGTTGGAGGCCGTGCCACCGACCGCGACGATCTCGGATGGGCGTGCCTCCGGCGCTCGGAGTACGCCCTGGAGCGCGGCTTGGCGGAGCGCCTTGATCTCGGACGGCGTCGGCGGGTCGTGCGCGACCAGCCGGTCGGTCAGGCGCGACGACCCTAGCTGCAGGCCGACGGCGCGGGGTGCCCGCCGGGCGTCGACGACAGCGAACTCGGAGCTGCCGCCACCGATATCGACCACGAGCGTCTCATGCAGGACGGGCATCCCCTCAGTCACCCCGATGATCGTCAGGAATGCCTCCTCCTCGTGAGACAGGACGTGGAGCGGTACTCGCGAAGCCATGGCGACCTCGTGCACGACAGACGCGCTGTCTGCCGCTCGTCGGATCGGCTCGGTGCCCAGGAACGTGATATCGGACGCGCCGAGGCCGCGAGCCACGTCGGCATAGCGCACGAGCGTGGCCACCAGCTCCGCGCGCGCTGCACGACCCAGATGACCGCGCTGCACGACCGCCGTCCCAAGACCCAGGAAGACCGATTCATCGACCAGCGGCTCCAGCCGATGGCCGGTGACCTCCGCCACGAGGAGGTGGACCGAATTCGAACCGAGATCGACCGATGCACCCACGACGGTCTCAGCACCCGGCGCGCTGCCGGGCGGCGAGCCGTCGGGCGCGCCTTCAGGCAGGGACGTCGCCGGGCTCGCTGCTGGTCGGCTTGAGGGATCGCCGGGTCGTCGCGGGCTTGCCGGTCGAGGCAGACTTGCCGGCCGAAGCCCGCGCCGTGGTCGGCTTGCGCTTTGGCGTCTGGGTCGCGGCCGTCGTCTTCGGCTTGGCCGTCTGGGTCGCCGCGGTCGTCTTCGGCTTGGCGACGGCGTCCGCTCGGGCGGTGGTCGTTGTGCGCGTCGCCATCGTGCGTGTGCGCGTGACGGTCGGGCCAGACGTCCGAGCCCAGGTCTTGCGAGCGGGCGCCGCGGGCTTGGTCACGGCCGGCGCCGCTGCCGGAGCCGTGGCCACCTTTGTCGGTGCAGCGGCGCCAGCCGACCTGCTGGCCGGTGCCGACTTGACCGGCGAGACCGCCTCGGCCGCCTGGGCGGCGGCCGACCCGACGTCCTTGACGACCTCACGCAGGTCATCCGCCGCCGTCGCGGCAGCCGACGAAGCAAGGCTGGCGATCCGCATCGCCAGTTCGGCAACCTCCGACGCTACGGCGGCTGCCTGTTTTGCGCGCTTGACCACCTGCTTGCGGCCCTTGGACTGCTGTGCGATCGCCAGCTGCTTGACCCGCTTCATCTCGGTGCGGCGGACTGTGGCAAGTCGCTCGTCGAGTTGCCGCAGTTCCTTGGCCGCACGCCTCGACAATGGCACGACGATCCCCTTCGCGTCGTCGACCAGGTCGACCACTGCGTCGAGGACGACCGTCCGCGTTCCCTTGCCTTTGGCCATTGTTTGCCTCCCGTTCACACAGGTCGAGTGCAGCCGGCATCGCGGCGCCGGCCGGCTCGTGGGCGAGGTGGGATCGCCCGCCCGCAAGTCTGACACGTGGAGGAGCCCGGCGAGACCATGCGTCGAGTGGACCGCCCTCGCGAGGCAGCATCCGCGCCGAGGTCACCTCACGCTATCCTCCACGCATGTCGCTCCTCCTCGTCGGCCTCGGCGGATTCGCCGGTGCGATCTCGCGCTACCTCGTCGATGGTCTCGTCAGCGACCGGACCGGCGGCGGCTTCCCCTGGGGCACGCTCGTCGTCAACGCCACGGGCTCGTTCCTCCTCGGCCTGCTCTTCGCGATGACGGCCGAGCGCGCGATCCTCCCCGCGGAGATCCGGGGTCCCGTGATGATCGGCTTCATCGGGGCCTACACGACGTTCTCGACCTACATGCTGGAATCCTGGATTCTCATCGAGGGCGGGTCGTATCTGCCGGCCCTGGCGAACCTCGGCGGCTCGATCGTCATCGGCCTGGTCGCCGTCGCGGCCGGACTCATCATCGGGAGGGCGATCTGACGCGCATCGACGGACCCGCGCTGCTCGTCCGGATCTACATCGGCGAAGCCGACCACCACGACGGCAAGCCGCTGTACCAGGCCGTTGTCGCGTTGCTGCGCGAACGCGGCATCGCAGGTGCGACCGTCTTCCGCGGCATCGAAGGCTTCGGCGCGAACGCCCGCCTCCACACGACGCGGCTGCTGCGACTGTCCGAGGACCTGCCGATCCTCGTCGAGGTCGTCGACGAAGAGGCGCGCATCCGGGCGATCCTCCCCGAGCTGGATGCGATGGTCGGCGACGGCCTCATCACGCTCGAGAAGATCGAGGTCCTCGCCTATCGCGGCACGGGTCCCGCCGCCTCCCGCTGACCGGCCGTCTGTTAACAGACCGGAAACGCGCCAGCAACCGCCCGTTGACCGCCTCCGGCCACCGTGTCCTTGTCAAATCAGCGGGACCGGTGAGTCCCACGTCCGACCGCGCGTCCGATAGCGCGGCTGCGAGGAGGATCCAGCACATGACGATATCCAGCCCGAAGCGCCTCGGTGCGCTCACCATCGCCGCGGCGATCTTCGTGGGGGCGTGCTCGAACAGCGGCTCGACGACGGCACCCAGCAGTCCCGCCAGCGCGATACCGAGCGCGGCCGCCCTGTCCGGCACCGTCACCATCGACGGCTCCAGCACGGTCTATCCGATCACTGAGGCCGTGGCCGAGGAGTTCCAGCTCGCCAACAAGGGCGTCCGGGTACCGGTGTCGCTGTCCGGCACCGGGGGCGGCTTCAAGAAGTTCTGCGTCGGAGAGACGGACATCAACGACGCGTCCCGCCCGATCAAGGCCGAGGACGAGAAAGAGGGTCTTGCCTGCAAGGCCAACAAGATCGAATACGTCAAGCTCCAGGTCGCCATCGATGGGCTGACCGTCGTGGTCAACCCGGCCAACACGTTTGCGACCTGCCTGACCGTCGACGAGCTCGCCAGGATCTACGGCCCCGACTCTCCCGAGGACCTGAAGTGGAGCGATGTCCGCGCCGACTTCCCGGCCGACCCGGTCAACCGGTTCATGCCTGGTGCCGACTCCGGGACGTTCGACTACTTCACCGAAGAGATCAACGGCAAGACAGACGCCGCGACGCGGTTCGCCACGCAGTCCGAGGACGACAACGTCCTGGTGACCGGCGTCGCCGGCGATGCCAACGCCATCTCCTTCTTCGGGTATGCCTACTTCGTCGAGAACACCGACAAGCTGAAGGCGGTCGAGGTCGACGGCGGCGCCGGCTGCGTCGCGCCGACCGAAGCGACGATCAACGACAACAGCTACGCCCCGCTCAGTCGCCCGCTGTTCATCTACCCGGATGTCGGCAAGGCGAAGGAGCGACCGGAGCTCAAGGCGTTCGTCGACTTCTACCTCGAGAACACGAACGCGCTGTCGGCCGAGGTCGGCTACATCGCGATGCCCGATGCCCTCCTCCAGGCGGAGAAGGACAAGTGGGCGGCAGCCGTCGGCGGCTGATCCCCTAGCCTCCTCCTCCCAGCCACGCGCCGGCCCGAAGCTCGGATCGAGCCGGTGCGTTGCTCCTTCCCCTCGCCTGCGCGTGACGTAGGCTAGGAGACCGACCCTCGACGAGGAGCGTCACATCGAATGACAAGCGCAGCCAGACCGTTGACCCGTCGGCGACCACGGACGGAACGGATCATCGAGGTCCTGCTCTTTCTGTCGGCCGCGCTCGGCGTTGTCACGACCATCGGGATCGTCCTCGTCCTGGCCTTCGAGACACTCGAGTTCTTCCGCGAGGTCAACCCGATCGCCTTCTTCACCGGCACGCTCTGGTCGGCTTCGATCCAGCCGCGAGCCTTTGGAGTCCTGGCGCTCGTGTCCGGAACGATCCTCGTGGCCGGGATCGCCCTGATCATCGCGATCCCGCTCGGCCTGCTCTCGGCGGTCCTTCTGGCCGACTGGAAACGCTTGTCTGGCTACGAGACGTAGGCTACGCCCACCTGTACGGCCCAGACATCGCCCATGACGGCACCACACCTGAGCGCGGCCATTACCGCCAGGTGCTGCTGCCTTTTCGCCTGCGTGAAGCCATCCTGCGGCTCAACCCCACCGTGCCCACTGCCGCCCGTGAAGACGCGCTCAAGCAGATTCTGGACCTCAGCATCCCGGCGTTGCTGTCCGCCAACCAGCACTTTCACCGCCTGCTGGTTACTGGCGTGCCAGTGCAGTACCAGAAAGACGGCCAAACCCGTGGCGACTTCGTGCGCTTGATCGACTGGGCCACGCCTGAGCGCAACGAATGGCTGGCCGTCAACCAGTTTTCAATCAAGGGTGCCCACCACACCCGCCGCCCCGACATCATCCTGTTCGTCAACGGCTTGCCCTTGGTGCTGTTGGAACTCAAGAACCCGGCTGACCTCAACGCCGATGTCTGGAAGGCGTACGACCAGATACAGACCTACAAAGAACAAATCCCCGACCTGTTCCAGTACAACGAGGTGCTGGTCATCACCGACGGTACCGAGGCGTTGATGGGGTCACTCTCCAGCAATGCCGAGCGTTTCATGGCCTGGCGCACCATTGACGGCAGCAGCCTGGACCCGCTGGGAGAGTTCAACGAGCTGCAAACCCTGGTGCGCGGTGTGCTGGCCCCCCATTACCTGCTGGACTACCTGCGCTACTTTGTGCTGTTTGAGGACGACGGCGGCATTGTCAAAAAGATTGCCGGCTACCACCAGTTTCATGCGGTGCGCCTGGCCATTGGGCAGGTGGTGGGAGCCTCGCGCCCTGGTGGATCACGAAAGGGTGGCGTGGTGTGGCACACGCAGGGCAGCGGCAAAAGCATCACCATGACCTGCTTTGCCGCGCGCGTGATGCAGGAGAGCGCGATGGAGAACCCGACCATCGTCGTCATCACCGACCGCAACGATCTCGACGGCCAGCTCTTTGGCGTG
>JANONZ010000186.1:0-1706 GCA_031421095.1 Thermomicrobiales bacterium | reverse complement strand
GCCGGGACGCGCATGCCGTCAAAGGCCAGTTCCGCCGTGGGGCTGCCGCGCAGGCCCATCTTGTGCTCGAGACGTGTCACGGAGAAGCCCGGGGTCGGCACCTCGACCACGAAGCAGCTGAGCCTTCGATGGCGTGGTGCCTCCGGATCGGTGACGGCGAAGACGGTGATGAGGTCGGCCACGGAGCCCTGGCTGATGAACCGCTTGGAGCCCGTGATGACGTAGTCGTCACCGTCCCGGATGGCGCGCGTCCGGGCGGCAGCAACGTCCGAGCCAGCTTCGGCTTCGGTCAGGGCGAAAGCGATGAGCTGCTCGCCGGAGGCGAGTTTCGGGAACCAGCGGGCCTTCTGGTCGTCCGTGCCGGCGATGAGGAGCGGCAAGGAGCCCAACTCCTGGACCGCGAGGATCAGGCCGGTGGTCGCGCACGCCCGACTGAGTTGCTCCACGGCCAGGCAGACCGAGAGCAGTTCCCCACCGAGGCCGCCGTACGCCTCCGGGAACGGCAACCCCAGGATGTCCTGCGCCGCAAGAAGTTGGCGCAGGTCCTCCGGAAACTCCCCGGTCCGATCGATCTCCGCAGCCCGGGGTGCGACGCGCTCGTCGGCCAGCGTGCGGACGGCGTCACGGAGGAGGGTCTGGTCCTCGGTCAGGCGGTACGTGGATGGGCTGGGCTCGGTCACCGCGGACATCGTAGCAGCGGCCGGCGCCGTGGCGGCGCGCCGCCTTTCGCGGCGCCGTGGCGGCGCGCCGCCTCTCGCGGCGCGCAGGCCGGTCGCGGCTGTCCTGCCACCGTCCTACGATGCATCTTGTCTGCCCGCCCGGACTCGTCCCTTCGCAGATGACCGTTCCCGCGGCGAATACTGCTGGCAGCGGTAGATCCAGGGGAAGAACCGCCATAGGAGGCGCCGCAAACGGCCGATCACTCGCGGTCAACGCCCCATCGAGCGTGAGATCCGTGCGCGAACCGGCCAGCTTGGCATCGGTTCACTCGTTATGGCGCCGCTTGCCCAGGAACTACCGGTGCGGGCGATACGGACCTGGGTAACCGGCGCTCCGCTCGGGCCGGCGCAAACGTCTGGATTCCTGCCAGACATTCAGGCCTCTTGTCTGCCGACAGAATCTGAGCGTAGGCTGTCCGCACCTGGTGAGCCGCGGCTTCGAGGGCAGCGGCACCGGCCAACGGGGCTTCGACATGGACCAGACGCAGCAGCTCCTCGCCATGACGCTCGCGGCCACGCTTGGCATCGTCGCGACGCTCGCGATCCTCCGCAAGCACCGGCGAGCCCTCGAGCCTCCACGGGAATCACCGTTCGCGACCTCCACCGAAGGCGAGAAGCTCTGCCCGAAATGCGGCATGGGGAACCTCTGGACGGACGACCGCTGCATCAGCTGCGACGTGAAGCTGCCGGGCTGACAATCCGGATCGGAAGGAGGCTTGACCGGGCTCGGGCGTCGGGCCGCGTTCGCGACCGCCGTGTGGCAGCACGCGGGCCGCATTTCGGCTATCCAGTCATGCCAGGACTCCTATGGCCGAACGAGATGCCGACATCTCGGCCACGGCGACATTTCAACCTTTTGCTGAGCGTGGCCAGAGGCTTGAACCCCGAGTCGGGCGCGTGCATGACCGGATCTTCGGCCATACGAGTCCATCGGTGCATCATCTGGCCGGTCCCAGTATCCGGGGAGCCGGGCTGATGTCTGGCCGG
>JANONZ010000185.1:0-5512 GCA_031421095.1 Thermomicrobiales bacterium | reverse complement strand
CTCGAGGCGCTCTACGAGCGGATCGTCGATGTCAAGCCGGACAAGCTGCGCGACAAGCTCGTCGAGCATCGCGATCAGGTCTTCATGGGCAAGGGCCTGTCGACCATCGTCCGCGACCTGCCGGTCTCGATGGATCTGGAGGCCGCCAGGCTCGGCGACTACGACCGCGAGACGGTCATCCGGCTGTTCCGCGAGTACGAGTTCCGGTCGCTCATCGAGCGCCTGCCGGCGATGACCGGCGAAACGGCCGGCGACGCCGCGGAGGCGCTGCGCGGTGTCGCGACCGACGGCTCGGTGCCGGCCGCTCGCGTCGCCTCGTCGGCCCGTCCCTCCGGCTGGGGCAACGCGCGTCCCGCCCGCCCGCCCGGCGAGGGGGGTGGCCTCCAGTTGTCGCTTGATTTCGACGCGATCGCGCGGCCGGTGCCTGCCTCGCCACCGTCCGGCGACGATCGGGACGGGGGCTCGGCCGAACGAAACGGGTCCCCGCCCGCGCGAAACGGGCCCCCGGCCGAGCGAAATGCCGGCCCTCACGGTCCGGTTGCCGACCCTCATGGGTCGGCCGAGCCAGCCGATCCGCCCGGTGATCTGCCGACAGCGCTCGCGGCGGCGATCGCCGACCCCGCCCGGATCGAGGTCCACACCGGCGAGGGCATCGCGGCCCTGGAGCCGTGGCTGGCGGCCCAGTCGGCGGTGGGGGTCGGCCTGCTCCTCGACGATCCTCGGCCACGCCGCGGATCGCCCCTCGCCCTGGCCCTCGCCGGCGGCGACGGCCGCACGGTAGCCGTGCAGGGGTCCGAGGATGCTGCCACCCTGGGTCGGCTGCTCGATCGTCTCGCGATCCCGGTCGTCGGCCACGAGGTCAAGCCGCTGCTCGTCGCGCGCATCGCGAACGATCCCGACGCACCGCCGACGCCGGTCTCCTTCGACACCCAGATCGCGGCGTACGTGCTGAACGCCTCGCTCCGTAGCCAGTCCATCGCCGACGTCGTGGCCGAGCAACTCGACCTCATCCTGCCACCCGTCGCGGAACTCGACAGCGCGGCACGGGCGGGACTGGAGGCCCTGGCCGCGCTCGCGGTTCGTGAACCCCTCGAGCGCCGCCTCGCCGAGGACGGTCTCGCTCGGCTGTACGCCGAGATCGAGTTGCCGCTCATCCCGGTCCTGGCGCGGATGGAGGCGACTGGGGTCGTCCTCGATCTCGAGGCGCTACAGCTTCTGGCGACTGAGTTCGGGGCGGAGACCTCACGCCTTGAGGCAGAGATCTACGTCGATGTCGGACACGAGTTCAACCTCGGCAGCCCGAAGCAGCTCGAGCAAGTCCTCTTCTTCGAGCTGAACCTGCCGAAAGGCAAGCGGACGAAGACCGGCTTCTCGACCGATGCCTCCGTACTGGAAGACCTGCGGCCGGCCCATCCAATGATCGACAAGCTGCTTGAGTGGCGGACGTACACCAAGTTGCGCTCGACGTACGTCGAAGCGCTGCCGACGCTGCTGGCCGACGATGGTCGACTGCACACGACGTTCCACCAGGCGGTCGCGGCGACCGGTCGTCTCTCGTCGTCCGACCCAAACCTTCAGAACATCCCGATCCGGACGCCGCTCGGTCGGCGGATCCGTCGCGCCTTCGTGGCCGGGGCGCCGCACCTGACCCTGGTCGCCGCCGACTATAGCCAGATCGAGTTGCGGATCCTGGCCCACGTGTCGGGCGACGAGCACCTGCGCGACGCGTTCGCTCGGGGGGCGGATCTGCATCGCGAGACAGCCGCCCGCGTTCTCCACAAGGACCCGGCCGACGTGACGGTCGGAGAACGCTCCATGGCCAAGATGGTCAACTTCGGGATCGCCTACGGCCTGAGCGATTTCGGCCTGTCCAGCCGCGCCAACATCCCGCGCGCCGAGGCCCAGGAGTTCATCAACACCTACTTCGCCACGTACTCCGGTATCAGCTACTACATGATCGAGATCAAGGAGCAGGCCAGGCGTCAGGGCTACGTGACGACGCTCCTCGGACGAAAGCGGCACATCCCGGAGCTCGCGGCTCGCAACCCGACGCTGCGCGCCGCCGGGGAGCGGATGGCCATCAACATGCCGATCCAGGGGACCGCGGCGGACATCGTCAAGATCGCGATGATCCGGCTCGATGAGCGTCTGCGGGTCGGCGGCTTCAAGGCGCGCCCGCTCCTTCAGGTCCACGACGAACTGCTCCTGGAGGTACCGCGCGACGAGGTGGATCGGCTCGTGCCGATGCTGCGCGAGACGATGGAGAGCGCCTTGCCGCTGGACGTCGCGCTGACGGTCGACATCAAGGTCGGCGACGATTGGGAGTCGATGACGCCGTTGACTCGTGCCGATGCGATCGCCGCTGAAGCGGATGAGGCGCCTGAGCTGGCGCTCCCGATCGCCTGATCGAGCCGACGGTGCGACCCGACTTCCTTGCCACGCTCGCGGCCGTCCCGGAGAACCGCGCCGTCCTTTCGGTCCTGCGTGCGAACGCGGTGGCCCGGCCGTCCGATGACCCGTGGGCCCTCGACGGCTTCGAGTTGCATACCCACCCGGATCTACAGGAGCGGCTCGACCAGGTGGTGGCAGGCCAGCCGGGCGGTCGATCCGTGGGTCTGTACGGGGTCCCGGGACTCGCCACCGCCAACGTCATCTATGCGGTCGCCCGGGGGACCGGGCGGATCGACTTCCGGATTCCGGCGGGCGCGCGGCGGGAGGAGATCCTCCAGCACGGCGGCAACTCGGACTCGCCGTTCGGGCCCGAGTGGGTCGTCGCCGACGCCTGGCTCAGGGATCTCCCATCCGCCGCGGGTACGGACCTCTTACGATCGTGGGTCGCCGCCGCCGCGTCGATGGCGGTCCACGGCGCCGACCGTGCCTGAGCTACCCGAGGTCGAGACCGTCGCGCGGGACCTTCGGCCGCGCATGGTCGGGGCGACGATCGTGGGCGCCCGGACCACGTGGGAGCGCACGCTCCGCACCCACACGCCGGAGGGCTTCAGCGAGGCAGTCGCCGGTCGTCGCGTGGAGGCGGTCGGGCGGCGCGCCAAGCAGGTCGTCATCGAGCTGTCCGGTGACGTCGCACTGACCATCCACCTCAAGATGACCGGTCAGCTCTTCGTCGTGCCGGCCGACGCGCCGGAAGATCCCTACGTCCGGCTCGTCCTGGAGCTGGCGGACGGCCGGGAGGTCCGCTTCCGCGATATCCGCAAGTTCGGGAGGATCGGGCTGTACGGGCGGGACCCGGTCAGCGGTGAGCTCGTCGCGGAGGTGGGCGGTGCCGCGGTCTTCGCGGCGCTCGGGCCGGAGCCGCTCGAGCCCGGGTTCAGCGTGCGCGACTTCCGGCGTCGGCTGCGACGTCGAACGGGCCGGCTGAAGCCGCTGCTCCTGGACCAGTCGTTCGTGGCCGGGGTGGGCAACATCTACGCCGACGAGGCGCTCTGGGCGTCCCGACTCCACCCGCTGCGGACCGCGGCGACCCTGCGCCCGCCCGACGAACGGCACCTCTACGAGTCGATCAGGCGGATCCTGATCGAGGCCATCGAGCGACGCGGCAGCTCCATCGACGACTACACCGCGCCCGACGGCGATGGCTCCATGCAGGAGCGGCTTCAGGTGTACCAGCGGACGGGCGAGCCCTGCCCGCGTTGCGGCCGACCGCTGAAGCGGATCGTCGTCGGCGCGCGCTCCACGCATTTCTGTTCGTGGTGCCAGCGGCTGCCGGCGGCCGACCGCAAGGGCGCGGTGGCCATCCTGCGCACGATGACCGGAGGGCCACGGCGCAGCGGCAGGCGCTGGACCGAACTGGCCGGGGAAGGGGTGCTGGGCCTGACCCGAGATGAGGCGGCGCGAGCGACCTCCCGAGCGACCTCCCGAGCACGCACGGAACGGACGAAGCGCGCGGCCGCCACGCGTCGCGCCACCGCTCGAGACTCAAGCATCGTAGGCTCCAGCTGATGAGCATCCTCAGACTCTCTGGTGTGACCCGCGAGGTCGGCACCTTCGTCATCCTCGATGCGATCGACGCCTCCGTGGCGGTCGGTGACCGGATCGGTCTCGTGGGGCCGAACGGGGCCGGCAAGACGACCCTGCTCCGGCTCGCATCCGGCCGCGATGAGCCTGACGAGGGCGAGGTCCATCGCAAACGTGGCCTGACCCTGGGGCTGCTCGCCCAGGAGGCTCACTTCGACGAGGCGTTCATGGCGAGCGCCGACCTGCGCACGGCGGTCCGAACGGGTGCCGCCCACCTCGACCGGATGGCGGAGCGTCTGGCGGCCATGGAACGAGACGGCCGGGTGACCGATCCCTCGTACTCGGACCTGCAGCATCAGTACGAGCTGTTGGGTGGCTACACGCTTGATCAGCGGGTCGACACAGCGCTGAGCGGTCTGGGTTTCGCCCGCCAGGAGTGGTCGAAGCCTCCGGCCGCGCTGTCAGGTGGCGAACAGACGCGGGCCTCCCTGGCGCGGCTCGTCATCGCCGACCCGGACCTGCTCCTGCTCGACGAACCGACGAACCACCTGGACCTGGATGCCCTGGAGTGGCTGGAGGAGCATCTCCGACGTCGAGGCGGCTCACTCATCGTGGCGTCGCACGATCGGGCGTTCCTGGACGCCACCGTCAACCGCATCTGGGAGCTGCGCGACCGACACCTCACGACGTTCCGTGGGAACTACAGCGCCTTTCACCGCCAGCGTGAGGAGCGCGATGCGCGGGCCGTCAAGGACGTCGAGACCCAGGCCGAGGCGATCGCCCGCGAGAAGGAGCTCATCCAGCGCTACCGGAGCCATCGCAAGTTCAGCAAGATGCACGAGCACGAAGCACGGCTCGAGCGCTTGCAGGCGGAGCGACAGGAGGCCCCCAAGGCCGGCCGCAAGCTGGCGATCCCGACCGCGGCCCTGGCCGGGACGGGGTCGTCTCGGTCGGGCGAGGTCGTCGTGCGCGTCGAGAGCCTGGCCGTCGGCTACCTCCCCGGACGAGGCGCACTGGCGCCCGACGGTTCGCCGGCGACCGAGCCGAAGACCGTCGCAAGGGCTCCGTTCCTGACCGCCCAGCGCGGCGAGCGGATCGGCATCGTCGGCCCGAACGGCGCCGGCAAGACGACCCTGCTGCGGACGATCGCGGGGGACCTGCCGCCGCTCGATGGGTCCATCGTCTTCGGCAACGCGGTCCAGATCGGCTATCTCGCCCAGCTCCGCGGTGCCGCTTTCGCCGGTACCACCGTCCTCGATGCGCTCATGGCGGCCTACCCCACGACACACGGCGAGGCTCGCGCGTACCTCGCGCGCTTCCTGTTCCGTGGCGATGACGCGTTCAAGGAGGTCCGCTTGCTGTCCGGCGGGGAGCGGTCGCGGCTGGAGCTTGCGCTGCTGGGCATCCAGCCATCCAACCTGCTCCTCCTCGATGAGCCGACGAACCACCTTGACATCCCGGCTCGCGAGGCGATCGAGGCGTTCATGGCGACCTCCCCGGCCACGCTCCTCGTCGTATCCCACGATCGCCGACTGCTCGA
>JANONZ010000184.1:0-1966 GCA_031421095.1 Thermomicrobiales bacterium | reverse complement strand
TTGGAAGAGCGCGGCCATAGCCGCCTGTGTCAACCACGCCATCTCGCCGTCGAAGCGAACCTCGACACGCGCGCGCCCATCCTCAGTTCGGTAAAGGAGGAACTCGACCTCGTGCGGGACAACGCCCCCGGAATCAGTCATCTGTCGATCACCGCACGTTGAGCGAGTAGCCGCTCTCACCGTCCGGATTACTCAGCATGTTGAGTAGTGTTACTCAACGCGTTGAACAAACGGCGGATCGCCCTCAGCCGCGTCCGCCGGCACGTCCTCTGCCACGAACTCGGCCGCATTCAGGCCCTTCACGATCGGACTGAACAGCGTGTGCATGGCCTCGAGTGTGCTGGCCATCCATTCGTTGAGGTCTGGCCATGTCTCCTTCTTCGTCGGCGTGCCCTGCCGAGTCAGCAGGATCTGGCTCACCTTCGCGTTCGGCATCGGACGCCACTCCAGCTTGCCGAGCGACGCGAGCCGCTCCTCGACCAGTGCATGGTGACGCTCGCGGATGAGCCCAAAGTGGGCCTTCGCGTCAGGGCCGGCAATCGAGAGGTTCACGCCGGATCGATCGTCCCGCATGCCGTTCCAGGCGGACAGGCCGAAGTTGGTGCGTCCGACGGCAACGTTGGTCCAGTGGTCCTTTGAGGGTCGGCCGCTATGGATCGAGCTGCCGCGGTCCTCGAGGTACTGGCGAAACTGCGTCCAGAACTCCAGGTGCAGCCGCTGGAACTCGGTCAATTCGCCAGATTGGGCGCCGGCCGCCTGTTCACGGACCGCCTTGCTCCAGTCGTTCGGCTTGGAGATGACGTTGAACTTGGGTGCCATCGCCGAGCCGCCGATCCGCCACAGCTCGATCTCGAGCCCGAAGAAGTTGAAGCCGCTCGAAGTCGCGTTGTTGAGCCAGTCGAGGGCGGCGCGATGCTCCTCCGTGAACCGGGCGGCGACCCAGACGATGGACGCGGCATCCAGGCCCGCCGCGTACGTCAGGAGCTGCCCAAGGTGTGTGTGGTCCGTGCGCTCCAACTGGTTCTCGATCAACACATAGTGGCCGTTGATCGTGTCCCGGCACAGGATGTCCGCCCGGAACGGGCCGACGTTCGCCTCCTGGGACTCGACCTCAAGCTCGATGCCGATCGCTTCGCCCAACAGCGCCATGTTCTCCGGCTGCGCCAGCCATGGTGTAAAGTCCGTGGCTTCACCGAACCACGCGTCGCGCAGGTTCACGCGCTCGAGACGTCCGAGCCCGGGCTTGGGAGAATCGATCACAACGCGGCCTCCACGACGCGCTCCGCGTCCGCTACTCGTAATTCGCCCGAGATGAGCTTGGGCAACAGCGTGTCGCGCAAGGCCACGAGAGTGCGGGTTTGGTGTTCACTCAATTCGACGCGATCATCGAGCGAAGACACCCTCTCCTCGTATGCGGCGACAACTGCCCGAGGCGACGAACGACGATGCAGCCATCCGCGAGAGCCGGCTCGTCGCTGAGGATACCCTCCGAGCAGGCGCCGAGTCGGCACCCCCAACGGTGGCGGCCTCCTCCAGGCCCGGCTCTGGCCTGTCAGGCAGGCTTGGCGATGGCGATCGTGGTCCCGTTGCTGTCGCGATCGGGGTCGTGGTTCGCCGATGGCACGTAGGTCCCGCCGGACCATGTGACCGAGGTGACGATAAACGTGATGCTGGCCGTCGCGTTCGGCAGTTTCGTCTTGGACACGAGGCAACGGCCGTTCGTCCCGGTCGTGCACCTGGCCGTCCCGCCGCTGCTCCAGGTCCCGGTCACGACGGCCCCGGCCAGCGCCGCATCGGTCGAGGTGTGGACGCCGATCGTCACACCCGCGGTCCACCTCGTGCCGGACTTCGTGGCAGATCCGTCCAGGTCCCCCACGTGGAACGGCGACGCGGGTGGTGGCGCCGCCCCGACTGTCACGTTGACGGTGGCGGTAGCCGTCCCGCCAGCCCCGTCGCCGGCCGTGTA
>JANONZ010000183.1:0-3003 GCA_031421095.1 Thermomicrobiales bacterium | reverse complement strand
CTGGACCTGCGGGGCCCCGAATCCGCGGAAGGCGCCGTTGGGCGGGGTGTTCGTCTGGGTCGCCCTGGCGCGGATCCGGACATTCGGGCATCGATAGGGGCCGCCCGCGTGGAGCGCCCCGCGTGACAGGACGACCGGCGTCAGGGTGCAGTAGGCGCCACCATCCATGACGACCTCGATGTCCTGGGCAAGCAGCCGGCCGTCGCGAGTCACCCCGGTCCGGTGGCGGACGATGGCCGGATGGCGTTTGGTCGTCGCTGCGAGGTCCTCGTGGCGGTCGTAGATCATCCGGACCGGACGTCCGGTCTTGAGGGCCAGGAGGGCCGCGTGGAGCGCGATGATCGACGGGTACTCCTCCTTGCCACCGAACCCGCCGCCCGTCTCGGCCTGGACGACCCGCGCCTGTCGGTCGTCGATGGCGAGGCCCCGCTTCAGGGCCGTATGGACGTAGTAGGGGCACTGGAGCGAACCGTGGACGGTGACGCCGCCGTCGTCCGAGGGCACGGCGATCATCGCGTTGTTCTCGATGTACAGCTGCTCCTGGTGGCCGACGCGGTACTCGCCCTCCAGCACGAAGTCGGCTGCTGCGAAGGCGGCGTCCAGATCGCCCGAGGCAAGCTCGTAGACGGCGAACACGTGGTCGGAGACCAGCGGATCGAAGACCGCCGGAAGGGTCGACGTCACCACGCGCGCGGCCTGGCGGGCGGCCCGGAGCGTCGCCTTGTCCGGCGCCGCCAGGAGCGCCAGCGGCTCCGCATGGTGCTGGATCTCGCCACCGATCGGGACGAGGATGGGCTGGTCCGCCTTGATGGAGCTGACGACGTTGTCGCCGGGGATATCGGCCGAGGTGACCACGACGACCGTCGACCAGTCGAAGCCCGGATCAAGCTGGAGCGCGGTGAACGTGGCGTGCGCGTCGGTCGAGCGGATCGTCGCTCCGTACCAGGCGCCCGGGAAGACGAGGTCGTCGGCGTACTTCGCGGCACCGACCAGCTTGGCCGGCCCCTCCCGGCGTAGCGGTGCCGTCCCGCGCGCACGGCCGGGCGTCACCGTGCCGGGACGGACGACGAGGGCGGCGGCGGGCTGGGTCCGGGTCGTCATGCGGACGGGAGGGTCCTCCTTGAGGTGACGATAGCACCGCGCGAAGTTCTCGCGACCGGCCTCGCACGTTGCGCCGGCGCAACGGCAACTGGTCCGGGGGACCATTGGAGGGCTGCCATGAGTGGTCGTCTGGCACTATAGTCGGCCCCCTTGAGCGGATCCGTCACTTGGGAGCCATAGCGGAACGTGGAGCTCACGCAGAACGCGCTTCTGACCGTCCTCTTCATCGCGATCATCGCGAACATCATTCTGATTCTGGCCGCCGTCATCCTCGCCCGCATCCGCCGGCGACGCATGCTGGAGCCATTGGTCAGACCGCCCGCCTCTGACCGCGGCTTGCTGGCCGCGTCCCGCGGGGGGGGATCCGCGTACGCGGTCAGCACCGACCCGTGGTTGATGACCGCACCAGTCGACGACGGCGATGTCGTCGCCGCCGATGTGGTCGCGGCCGATGTCGCCGCCGCCGAGGCATGGGCATCGACCCGGGAGGCTACCAGGATGACCGACCCCACCCACTACTCCGAACCTGCCACGACGAACAGCCTCGACGCGCCACCCGGCGTGCTCGATGGCCCCGCCTGGTCCCGGGTCCTCGTCGACGAGGCTGCCCGGGTCAAGCGGTACCACCGGCCTGCGACGGTCGTCATGATCGAGCTGGACGGGCTGGACCGGTTCGTCGAACGGCTGGGCCATGACGCAGGCGACCGCATCGTGCCGGCCGTCGCCGACACCATCCGCCGCCTGGCCCGCGATGCCGACCATGTCGCACGCCTGGGCCCGGGGCGCTTTGGCGTCCTGCTCCCCGAGACGGACGACGTGGCGGCCATCAACTACGTCGAGCGCGTTCGGCGCTCCTGTGAGCTGTGGCTCGAATCGGGTGCCATCGCGATGCGCCTCGCGATCGGTTGGGCGGGCACCGCCGGCGACCCGGACCTGGCCGAGGTCCAACGCGTCGCCACAGAGCGGATGTTCACGGAGTTGCGTCGCAGCGCTCGCTTCGTCGCGGGATCGACGCCAGACGACGCCGCGGCGCTCGCTTCGACCGACGGATCGCGCCTGGCGTCCGCGGGCTGACGCCAGATGACGCCGGCCTGCCTGGTCGGCTGACGCCAGCCTGCCTGGTCGGGGCGGTCAGTCCACCCCGCGACGCAGGGCCCGGCCCGGTATCGCGCCTGTGTGCGCCCCGTCGGCCACGACCGCGGTCCCGGCCACGATGACCTCGTCGATCCCGACCGGATAGGAGCGCGGTTCGTCGTAGGTCGCCGTCGAGCGCACCGTTGCCGGGTCGAAGACCACGAGATCCGCGATCGCGCCATCTCGGATGACGCCTCGATCGCGCAGGCCGAGCCTCGCGGCCGGAGCCGAGGTCATCTTGCGGATCGCCTCCTCCAGGCTCAGCAGCGCCTCGTCGCGCACGAACTGGCCCAGGATCCGCGGGAAGCTGCCATAGGTCCGTGGGCTGGGCTTGGCGCCCACGAAGGTGCTGTCGGTGCCGACCATCCCGATCGGGTGCTTGATGAAGAGCGGCAAGGTCTCGGCCCACGGTCCGCTCGTGACCTCGCCGACACCGAGGTCCTCTGACAGCAGCAGGTCGCAGATGACATCCAGCGCGTCGTGCCCGGTCTCGACCATGACATCCGCGATCGTGCGGCTCTCCCAGCGCAGGTTCTCCGGCCGCCGGAAGGCCGCCAACCGGACATCCGCCCAACCATCCAGGCTGGCATAGGCGGCGCCACGGGCTTTGAACTCGGCACGCAGGCGGTCGCGCGTGGCGCGGTCGGCCAGTCGCTCCTTGAGCGGACCCGGCCCGCCGGCCTGGATCCACTGTGGGAGCTGGATGAGGAGCCTTGTGGCCGCCCACTCGGACGGGTAGGTGTCGAAGGTCACATCGAGGCCTTCGGT
>JANONZ010000182.1:0-6349 GCA_031421095.1 Thermomicrobiales bacterium | reverse complement strand
AGTGGCGTCGCCACTCCGCCGCGGATGACCGCGAACAGGGAACAGCCGTCGGGGATGGTCAGGTCCTTCGGCGCCCGGCCGATCGCCGGTGAGCCGGCTTGCAGATGGGCCTCGATCAACTCCAGCTCGCCCTCGCCAAGAGCCGCCAGGTGAAGCAGCTCGTGGACGGGGATGTCCTGCTCGATCGAGCCGAGGATCATCCGGGTGGGACTGATGAGCTCGTCGACGCCAAGGTGCCGGAAGAGCGCCTCGTTCTTCGGGTTGTTGACCCGCGCGATCGTCCGCGGCACGTCGAAGTGGTGCTTGGCCATCTGACAGATGACGAGGTTGTCCTCGTCGTCGCCCGTGACCGCGGCGACCACGTCGGCCCGGTTGCAGCCAGCTTCGCCCAGATACTTGCCCTCACAGCCGTCGTGGGCGATGACGATCGAGCCGATCTCATCGGCGATCTGCGAGGCGCGCTCGCGGTCCTTCTCCATGAGCGCGACCTCATGGCCGGCTTCGATGAGTTCCTTGGCGAGGTAGTAGCCGACCTTGCCGCCACCGACGACGAGCACGAACACGTCTCAGACCTCCTGTCCAGGCGAATCGGCGACCGCGGCCGCAGACGCTGCCGCCGCTGCGCCCGACGTCGGGCGTTCGTGGCCGGCGCCTTCGTGAAGACCGGTCGGGGCGAGCATCCCGGGTAGGCCCGACGGCGGCAGGCCCAGATACTGATCGATGGCGTCTGTCATCAGCCCGGTCCGGCACAATGTCGCGATCCCGAGTTCGGCGTACGCGTTGGCCCGCAGCGGATCGTTGATCTTGGCGATGACCCGTTCGATACCGAGTGCTTCGGCACTCAGCTGCGCGGCCATGACGTTGCGGTTGTCGCCCTCGGTCAAGGCCAGGAAGACGTCCGCTCCTTCGGCTCCGGCTCGCCGGAGCACGTCCTCATCCGTGCCGTCGCCGCGGATGGCGCGGCCACTGAACGTGGACGGCAGCCGGTCGAAGGCGGCCGTGGAGGTGTCCAGGATGACGACCTCATGGCCCATCCGGTCGTAGGTCTCCGCGACGGATGCGCCCACCCGGCCACATCCGACGATGACGATCTTCACGCTGACTCCTCGGGGATCGGGTCGCGGACGACCCACACGGCGCACGGTGCGTTCTGCAGGATGTAGGGGATGGTCCGGCCGATGGCGAATTCGCCACCGAACCGCTGGCGGTATGGCAGGCCCACGACCAGCAGGTCTGCGCCGCGTTCCGTGGCTTCGTCCACGAGCGCCGCTCCGACGTCGCGAGCCTGGAGCAGGACCGACTCCAGCGTCACCTTGAACTCCTCGGCCACCGATTCTGCGCTGTCGAGTACCCGCTGGACCTCTTCCGAGCGCCCGGCGATGTCGGCATCGAGCGGGAGCGTCCAGTCGATCTCGACGACATGGACGGCCACGAGCTGGGCCTTCGTGTACCGGGCGACCTCCGCGACGAGGCGGATGATCCGGGCGTCGCTCGGGCCGCCATCGAGGGCGACCACGGCGAGACGAAAGGCCGGGACGTGGACATCTGACATGGCCCATCACGATACCACCGGCGCGACCGCCGGGCGTCCGGGCTCAGTCGGGCGGTGCCCCGCCATCGGCGCCGGACGGGCGCGCGGCAGGCGGTGCAGGCGGGGCAGGTGGATCGGGTCGTTCCGTCCGGCGCTCGCCGCCCAGCGCGGCCTCGAACAGGGCAGGGTCCTCGCGCCGGTAGGGGACGTTGACGACGACCGTCTGCGGGCGGCCCAGGAGGACCTTGCGCAGGCGCTTGGCGGCTTGGTTGTAGAGGATCCGCTCCCACCAGCTGCGTGCGACGTACTCGGGCAGGACGACGAACGTGATCGGCGCCGACTTGTCGGGCGGCCACGCGGCATCCAGCACGTCGAGATAGGCGAGCATCGGACCCACCAGGGTTCGGTAGGGCGATTCGACGACGACCAATGGGACGCCGGGGATCTGCCGTTCGAAGTCGGCACGCAGCTGCGCGGCCGAGTCCGGATCATCCGAGATGTAGACCGCCCGGACTTCCTCGCTGATGGAACGCCCGACGTTGATCGCCTGGACCACTGCCCGGTTCAGCCCCGGGATCGGCACCACGACCCGCTCCTCGCGGTGCGGAGGTCGAACGATGAGGTCGGGCGAGACGGCCAGCTCCCGGCGCGACCGACTGTACTGACGGTTGATGAACAGCATCATGCCGACCAGCAGCGGGACGATGATCACGACCAGGTAGGCACCGTCGACGAACTTCTCGAAGACGACGATGAGCAGGACGACCGCCGTCAGGACGGCGCCCGAGGCGTTGACCGCCATCCGCCAGTGCCAGCCTGCGTCCCGCTCGCGCAGCCAGTGCCGGACCATCCCGATCTGGCTGAGCGTGAAGCACAGGAAGACGCCGACCGAGTAGAGCGGGATCAGCGCGTGGGTGTCGCCGCCGAAGGCCACCAGCAGGATGAAGGCGACCGCGGCCAGCAGCACGATCCCCCACGAGTACGCGAGGCGGTCGCCGCGGAACGAGAACTGGCGGGGCATGTAGCCGTCCTCGGCCAGGATGGCGGCGAGGCGCGGAAACGCGTTGAAGCTGGTGTTCGCGGCCAGGAACAGGATGAGTGCCGTGCTCGTGGCGAACGTCACGAACAGCGCCGAGCCCTCACCGAACGCCGCCGCGGCGGCCATCGCCACGATCGACTGGCCGCCCTCCTTCGTCGGCACCAGGCCGAATTGCACGGCGAAGAACGTCAGGCCGACGAACAGGATCCCGAGCACGATGGCCATCGTGGTCATCGTGTTGGCCGCGTTCTTGGCCTCGGGCGGCTTGAATGCGGGGACGCCGTTGGCGATGGCCTCCACGCCGGTCAGGGCCACGGAGCCGCTGGCGAAGGCCTTGAGCAGCAGCGCGAGACCGAGCGCCTCCGACCCGAATGGCATGGCATCCGGGCGTACCGGCACCGGGACGACGGTGCCGGTCACCGTCCGCCAGACGCCGGTCGCCACGATGGCCAACGCCAGGCCGACGAACAGGTACGTGGGGACGGCGAAGATGTTGCCGGATTCACGCAGGCCACGCAGGTTGGCGATCGTGATCAGCGAGATGGACACGAAGGCGATCTCGATGCGCACGTCGTAGGCGGCCGGGATGACCGACTGGATCTGTGCGATCGCAGCGGCCGTCGAAACTGCAACCGTCATGACGTAGTCGATGAGCAGGGCTGCCGCGGCGATCAGCCCGAAGATCGGGCCGAGGTTGGTCCGCGCGACGATGTACGCGCCGCCCCCGTTAGGGTACGCGCGGCAGACCTGTCGATACGAGACCGAGACGACGGTCAGCATCACGGCGATCGCCACGGCGACGTGGATCGACGACAGGAGGGCACCGACCCCGGCCAGCAAGAGGACCCGCAGGATCTCCTCGGTCGCGTAGGCCGAGGAGGAGATCGCATCCGAACTGAAGATGGCGAGCGCCTTCTTCTTGGGCAGGCGTTCGCCGATCTCCTCCTCGGTGGAGAGCGGCCGGCCGAAGACGAGGGCCCGGACGCGGTCGAAGAACCGGCCCGTCGGCGTGAGCGACCGGTTGGCGGCCGACTTCGCGACCAGCTGGCCTGGGCCCATGTACCGGAAGTACGGCGCATGCGGTCGCTCCACCCGAACGCGCTTGTCCGCCGGTTTGCGACCTTGCAGCGGCCGTCTGCCTCCGATCAACGAGACTCCGATATGTGATGTGCGACGTGGGATGGGCGGTGTCGGGCTCAGGCCGATCGCAGGGTCAGTGGCCGCGCCGATAGGGTACGTCGGCGATGACCGTGTGCTCGCGTCCCACGAGCGCGGCCTTCAGCCGGTTGGCGGTCTGGTTGTACAGCAACCGGTCCCACCAGTGCCGTGCCACGTACTCGGGCAGGACCACGATGGTCAGCGGCGCTTCCTTGTCCGGCGGCCAAGCTTGGTCGAGTATATCGAGGTAGGCCACGACCGGCCAGATGACGGCGCGGTATGGCGACTCGACGATGACGAGGGGTACATCCGGCAGTTGCCGGTCCCAGCGGGCACGGATGGCTTCGGCCGCATCCAGGTTGTCCGTCACGTAGACCGCCCGGACATCGTGGGCCAGCGCCCGACCGAAGTTGACAGCCTGGACGACCGCCCGGTTGATGCCGTTGACAGGGATGATGACGCGTTGCTCGCGGTGCGGCCCGGGCAGTACGCCTTCGTCACGGACGCGCAGCTCCTCTTCCTGCTGCTCGTACTGGCGGTAGATGAACCACATGGTCGCGACGAGGATCGGGATGACGACCAGCACCAGCCAGGCCCCGTCGACGAACTTGACCGACGTGACGATGATCGCGACCAGACCGGTGAGGGTCGCTCCGAAGGCGTTGATCGTCATCCGCCGCCGCCAGCCGGGTGAGCGCTCGCGGAGCCAGTGACGGACCATGCCTGACTGGCTGATCGTGAAATCGATGAACACGCCCACGGCGTACAGCGGGATGAGCAGGTGCGTCTCGCCGTTGAAGACGATGACGAGGACCGCGGCGAGGCCGGCCAACACGACGATGCCGTACGAATAGGCGAGGCGGTCGCCGCGCAGTGCGAACTGGCGAGGCATGTGGCCGTCGGCGGCGAGGATCGCCAGCAGCCTGGGAAAGGCGTTGAAGCTCGTGTTCGCGGCGAGGAAGAGGAGGAGTGCGGTGAACCCCTGGAACAGGTAGAACAGGATCCCGTCGCCGTAGACCGTGGCCGCGACCTGCGAGATGACCGTCTTCTTCTCCGGCAATTCGAGGTGGGTGATCCCGAGGTTCACGGCCAGGAACGTGATGCCGATGAACAGGGTGGCCAGCAGGGCGGCCATGATCCCCAGGGTCGCAGCCGCATTCTTCGGCTCGGATGGCTTGAACGCCGGGACCCCGGTGGCGATCGCTTCGGTGCCGGTCAGCGCGACCGCGCCCGCGGCGAACGCTCGCAGCAGGAGGATCGCGGTCAGCGGCTGGATCGTGCCGCCGACCTGCTGCGCGAGGTCCGGGGCGAACTCGCCGCGTTCCCCAAGCACGACGATCCGGAACGTGCCGACCGCGATCATCAAGAGAGCAGACCCGAGGAACAGATAGGTCGGGAGGGCGAAGATGTTGCCGGCCTCACGCAGTCCGCGCAGGTTGCCGATGGTGATGAGGCCGATGGCGGTCACGCCGATGAACACCCGGTGGTCGATGAGCATCGGCAAGGCGGAGGTGATCTGCTCGACGGCCGACGTCGTCGATACCGCGACTGTCAACACGTAGTCGATGAGCAGGGCGCTGGCCGCGACCAGGGCGACCTTGTGGCCGATGTTCCTTCGGGAGACGGAGTAGGACCCGCCGCCGGTCGGGTAGGCGATGCAGATCTGGCGGTAGCTGATCGCCACGACGACCAGGAGGAGGCTGATCGCGATGCTGACTTCCAGGCCGACGGCCAGCGCTGCCGCGCCGCCGAGGATGAGGACCCGCAGGATCTCCTCGGTCGCGTAGGCCGACGAGCTGATGGCATCGGAGCTGAAGATGGCGAGCGCCTTCTTCTTTGACAGGCGTTCGCCGAGCTCGGCCTCGCTGGCCAGCGGGCGACCGACGAAGAAGGCCCGGACGGACGCCCACGCTCGCCCAGCCGAGGTGGTAGGGACACCGGCCGCCTCCTTGGCGGTCAGCCGGCCGCGACCCGTGTAGCGGAAGTAGGGTGCGTGTGGGCGGTCCACGCGGACGCGCCGATCGCCCGGCTTGCGTCCCTGCAAGGGGCGACGGCCACCGATCATGTGCGGGCGTCAGACCCCCAGGCGAAGGCGATCGGCGAGGCGCTCTGGCAGACCGAGTGCCCGCATGGCGCCACCCACACTCTCGAAGTCGTAGGCGACCCGGTTCCAGGTGGCGGTGCCCGCGGCCGTATCGAGGATGAGGTAGCTGGCCCGAGCATCGCGATCGCGCGGCTGGCCGACGCTGCCCGGGTTGATCAGGTAGAGGCGGTTCGGGTCGAGGTCGAGCTTCCGCGTCTCGTGGAAGCGCGTGTGCACCTCGGGCGCGCCGATCACCATGGGGTAGTGGCTGTGGCCGAAGAAGCACACCTTCACGTCGGGGTGCTGCGTCTTGAGCGTCTGCACGTTCTCGCGGATCGCGTCGGTCGAGAGGATGTACTCGTCCTTGTCGCGCGGCGAGCCGTGCACGATCAGGATCTTCTCGCTGACGCGCGCCTCGTCCGGCAGGCCCTCGATGTACTTGAGGTCCTCTGGCGAGAGCTGGTTGCGCGTCCACTCCGTCGCCTCGAGCGTCTCCTTGCGGACGCCGTAGAGGCTCGCCCCGAGCACCATGCGCTCG
>JANONZ010000181.1:0-14641 GCA_031421095.1 Thermomicrobiales bacterium | reverse complement strand
GTCGCGGTCGCGTGTCCCGCCAGCCTACCCCGCTCGCCGCCGGGATGCGAGTAGCCCGCCCGTCACGAGCGACCCCCGGCACGGGTTCGTCATGTATCCTGCCGCCGGGCATCGAAACTGGCCGCATTCGCGACCGGCAAGCCGGCGGAGGACGGAACCCCAGTGTTCGATTCGATCAGGCACCGACCGTTGTTGGGCATGCTCGGTCTGGCCACGGCCATCGCGGTCTTCGCGGTCTTCGTCGCCTGGATCGCGACCAGTGGTCCCTCGGCAGCCCAGAGCCTCGCGGGCGCCTCGACGACACCGACTGCCACATCGAGCCCGCCAGCCACGGTTGCGCCCGCCCCGACACCGTCCTCAAGCGCGACAGCCAGCCCCACGCCGATCCCGACCCCGACCCTGGTCCCGGCGCCGTTGACCGGCCGCCTGGTGACCAAGGCAGAGGCACAGCAGCACCCGATCGCGGTCATGATCGACGACCTGCGCGCCGCTCGGCCGCAATCCGGCCTGAATGCGGCCTCGATCGTCTGGCAGGCGCCGGCCGAAGGTGGCATCCCGCGCTACATGCTGATCTTCGGGGAGCAGGTCCCGAAGGCGGTGGGGCCCGTGCGGAGCGCCCGCTACTACTACATCGCGTGGGCCGCCGAATGGGACGCCCTGTACGTACACGTCGGCGGATCGCCGCAGGCTCAGGCGACGCTGGCGGCCAAGGGCAACGGCCAGCTCGTCTACAACGCCGACGAGTTCCGCTGGGGTTCCTTCTTCCACCGGATCAAGCAGCGCTTCTCGCCGCACAACCTGTATACCGACGGCGCGCAGCTGCGCAAGCTCGCCATCCTCAGGAACGCGACCGATGGTCCCATGAAGGCCGTATGGCGGTTCGCGGCCGATGCGCCACTCGAGGAGCGGCCGACCGGCGGCACGATCCTGGTCAGCTATCCGCAAAACGTCATCACGTACGCCTACGACCGGACCTCGAACTCCTACCTGCGATCCGTGACCGGCGAACCCATGCAGGTCGACGCAGCGACGGCCGAGCGGGTGGCGCCGAAGAACGTCGTGGTGATGCTGATGTCGTTCGGACCACTCAACGATGGCCATCCGAACAAGAAGCGCCTGGAGGCGAAGGTCGTCGGCAGCGGCAAAGCCTGGATCGCCACGAATGGCACGACGATCGTCGGGACGTGGAAGAAGACCGCGCTCGAGAAGCCGACCCAGTTCTTCGACCGCAGCGGCAAGCCGGTCACGCTGACCATCGGCCAGACGTTCGTCCAGGTCATGCCCCTCGGATCGGCGGTGTCGATCAAGGACGGGGCGCTGCCGGGGACCGCGTCACCCGGCCCATCCGGCACGGTGGCGAGCCCACCGCCCAGCGGCGGCTGAGCGAGCGGCGGCTCAGCGAGCGGCGGCCTCCGGCTCATCGGCGGCCGCTCTCCGCCTGGCCTTCGTCAGGCAGCCGACCCGCGCCTGACTCCGACCTGCGCGTAGACCTCGCGGGTCTCGCGAGCGACGTCGGTCCACGTGCGCTGGGTGCCCGTGGCGCGCTCCATGGCGGCCGCCGCCACGCGCTGGTGGACCCCGTCATCGGCCCAGATAGTGGTGAGCGCGACAGCAAGGCGGGCTGGGTCGCGGGGCTCGACCAGCAGTCCGGCCATGCCGACCAGCTCGGGGAGTGCCCCGACGGCCGACGCCACGACCGGCGTGCCGGTGGCGATCGCCTCGATGACCGGCAGTCCGACCGCCTCCGAGACGACCGGCAGGATAGCCGCCCGGGCACCTCGCACAAGGCCGGCCAGGACCGGCTCGGGCACGGCGGGCGCGTAGGCAAGGCATCGGCCGATCCCCTCGCGGGCGGCGGCCCGGGCGAGCGAGGCACGATCCTGAGGATCGGTCCCGACCAGCACGACCCGTGGCGGCCAGTCAACGGCCGGGTCGAGCGCCTCCGGCCGACCAGCCTCCGCCAGCGACGACAGCGCACGGAGCAAGGTCGCGAGGTCCTGGCGGGCGTCATAGCGGCCAGAGAAGACGAGATAGCGATCGACGACGCCGAGGCCACGCAGCAGGGCCCGGGCAGCGGCATCGGCAGCTGCGACCTCGCCGTACTGCGAGCCGGGCGCGTTCGGGGCCGAGCCGGGCGCGCCGCGCGGCACGAACGCCGGTCGCGGGGCCAGCGGGATGACCCAGACCCGGTCGGGCCGCAGGTGGAGCAGGCGACGAGCGGCCCGGGCTGTGGCCTCGGAGCTCACGATCACGGCCGCGGCGTCACGCAGCAGCTGCGCCCGCAGGCGCTGGCCGAAGCGTCCGGCGAACGAGCGCTGGAACGCCTCGGGCATCTCCCACGGGGCGAGGTCGAGGAGCGTGACCACGACCGGCAGCCCGGACGCGAGCGGCAGGCTGCCGCCACCGATGACGTGGTAGACGGCTCCGGCCGCACCGCCACGTTCCGCCCGCCAGGCGGCACCAAGCGCCGCTCCGCGCAGCAGGAACGGATCGATGGTCATCGCCCCGGAGCGCAGGAATCGGGTCGGGGGCAGCAGCCGCCGCCCGACGACCTCCAGTCGCTGGAGGCGCTCGGTCGGGTCATCGAGGTCGGACTGCAGGAACAGGGCGAAGGACTCACCGGCCAGCGGCTCTGCATCGAAGGCAGTCAGGAGGTGGTCGAGGTAGGCGGCTGTCAGCGGCGCCCGGTCCGGCTCCTGGATCGGGCGCGCGTCAAGCACCACCCGCACCCCACGCGGCGACGGGACCCGCTCGTCATCACCGAGGCGGCTCGCGGGCGGAACGGTCACGATCGGCGGCGGAGCCCGGGCAGCCGACCACGCAGCTCTTCCGCCCGGAGCTGCACGACGACGACGAGTGCCTCCACGATGATCCGTCGACTCATCTTCGACTGGCCGACACGGCGGTCGCGGAAGGTGATCGGGACCTCTCCGATACGCGCCCCTGCGCGGCTCGCGCGGAATGTCATCTCGATCTGAAACACATAGCCGCCGGCGTGCACACCATCGAATGGGACAGCGGCGAGCGTCGTGGTGCGCCAGGCCTTGAACCCACCGGTCAGGTCGTGGGGTCCCAGGCGCAGCACCGTACGAGCGAACAGGCAGCCGGCACGGGACACGAAGCGCCGCGCCAGACCCCAGTCCGCGACGCCTCCGCCGGCCGTGTAGCGTGAGCCGATGATCAGGTCCGCCTCCTTGGCGAAGATCGGCCCGACGAGCCCGGGGAGGGCGGCCGGGTCGTGGCTGAAGTCCGCGTCCATCTGCACGACGGTCGTCGCGCCCCCATCGATGGCCACCCCGAACCCGTCCAGGTATGCGCGCCCGAGCCCCTCTTTCGCCGGTCGGTGGCGGACGCGGATACGCGGATCGGCCGCAGCGAGAGCATCGGCCAGCTGGCCGGTCCCGTCCGGCGATCCATCGTCCACGACCAGCAGGGTCGCCTCAGGCAGGGCGGCCAGGATGGCCGCGCAGATGGGCCCGATGTTGTCGGCCTCGTCGTACGTCGGCAGGACGACCCAGACGCCCGAAGAGACCGGTCCGGCGGCGGAGGCGGACGCAGCCGAAGCGGGCTCCCCGGCAGCGCCGGTGGATGGATGCATGGGCCGCAGTGTAGATGGACCGCGGATGTCCTACGGCCTGACTGTCACGGTCCGGGTCATCCGCGACGGGCCGATCCGACTCGTGGCATCGACGATCGCCACGTACGTCCCGGCGGCAACCAGCGCGCCGCTCGACGAACGTCCGTTCCAGGTCCAGCCATGCCGCCCGGCAGCCAGTGTGCGGTCGGTCCAGATGGTCCGGACCAGCGTCGCGCCACGGTAGATCCGGACGGTCACCTTGGCGCTGCGCGACAGGGTGAACGCCAGGCGGTCGCGCTGGAGCGCCTTGGGCCGGAAGGCGGGGCTCCTCCAGGTGAGCGAGCGTATCGTCTTGTCGACGCGAACGGTGATGTCGGTGATGGTCTGGTTGCCCGCTGGGTCGGTCCCAGCGACGCGGAAGACGTACGACGCATCGGGGACGTAGCGGCCGCTGCTGTCCCGGCCGTCCCAGGTCCAGACCGCCGCCTGCGACTGCGAGAAGGTCCACCTGCGGACCGTCAGGCCGGTCGTGGTCATGACCCGGCCTACGCCGGTGAGGGGCGAGTCGGCAGTCATCCGGAGCGTCGTCGTGTCAGCCCGCCGATCCCCATCGGGCGAGATCCAGACGCGGCTGGCGCTCGATCCGACGACAGCCGGCGTGCCGTCGAGCGTCACGATCTCCTGGATCTGGGCGCGGTTGTTGGAGGCGTCGGCCGTCCAGATGGTGATGCGGTACGGCCCGTCCGGCAGGCCCGACCCATCGGCAGCTTTGCCGTCCCAGGTGTAGGCGGCGCTCGTCCCCGGCGCCGATCCGGAGCCAACAGCCGGTCCGGCGATGCCATCGAAGAACGGCTCCACCAGCCAGCCGTACTCGACCAGCCCGGTCACTGTCAGGCTGACGGTCACGGTATCGAGACGGCCATCTCCATCGGGCGATACCAGCCCAGAACTGATGGTCGACGCGCTGATCTGGGGCGGGACGGTATCGGTGATGAACTTGTCCGCGAGGACCTGGTAGAGCTCGGGCCGCGTTCCGTCGTAGCCCAATGCCCAGATCGCCACTCCACGCAGGTCATAGCGGTTGATCAGGTCGTACTTCGCGCCCAGTGCCTGGGGGTCGTCGTAGTAGAGCTGGCGCCATGGCGTCTCGCAGCCGTAGGTGGTCGTGCAGTTCTCGCGCCGATACGCGGTCCAGGCGACACCCTCCAGCGGGTCGTAGGCTTGGCCGTACTGCGCGCCGAAGTCCTGCGCTGTCCCGTAGACGACCGTCGTCGAGGCGCCATATCTGCTGCTCGAGATGTTCCTGGCGTTGAGCGCAGGACTGTCGGTCGACCATGCTCGACCGTAGTACGGCACGCCGAGGATGAGCTTGGAGGCCGGCACCCGACTGAGGTAAGCCGCCAGCGTGTCGCCGATGTCGTAGCTGGGGCCGCCGACCGGCCCGACCGATCCGACACGGGCCGACGATCCATTCTTGTAGTCGTAGCCCATGATCACGATGGCATCGGCGCCGCCGGCGGCCGTCGCGTCCTCGATCGGGTAGTTCCCGATCCAGCCCGTCGTGTCGAACGTCAGCTGGTAGCCGCTGGCCACGTTGTCCAGCTCTGCCCGGACTGTCCGGACAAGGGCCGTGAACTCGTCGCCATAGGTCGCGGCGATCGGCTCGAAGTCGAGATTGACGCCGTCGGCGCCGCGGTCGCGCACGGCACTCGCGATCTGTCGGGCGAGATTGAGCCGGTTCGCGGCGCTGCCCAGGAGCGCCCGCTGGCGGGTGACGCCGCTGGAGTTCCAGGCGAAGCTCTGGACAGTCAGCACGACGCGCGTGCCGTTGGCGTGGGCTTCATCGATGACGCTGGTCAGGCGCGAGCTGGTCCAGCCGCTCCAACCGACGGTCGTGGTGCCGTCCGCGTTCTTCCTCTGGAGGTCGCCGTTGGCCGACGCGCCGACGCCGAAGTAGGCGATCGTCGACAACTTCTCCCAATCGAGCGTGGTCGAGCTGTCGATCAGCTCCCAGTAGGGCAGGAAGCCGAACACCTCGCGGCGCAGGCCGCCCGGGTCCACCGTGGCGGCCAGGTCGACGATCGGGGCGTCGGCCGGATCGACCGTTGGCGCATCAATGGGGCCCACGGGGACCGTGGCCGGGGTGTCATCCGGAGCGATGCTCGGATCGTCGAATGGCAGGTCGGCTGGCGCGGCCGAGAGGGGCTGCACCGCCTCGCGGAGGGCCTTGCCTGTCGCCCGTCCGGCAGGCAGCTTCCGGGGCTGGACGCCGCCCACGGCCCAGCGGTCAGATCGACGTGGCGTGAAGGCGACCTCCACTCGCCCCCCCGGAGCGAAGGCGATCTTGTCGTCCGCGTGGGCAACCGCTTCGTCGTACTGGATGGTGGACCGGATCGCGCCGGACCGGTCAGCGCCGATCGGCTGGGTCGCGTCGACTCCGGCGACCGGCGCAAACCCGAAGACGATCGCGAGCGTCGCACTGAGCGGCAGCAACGTCGCGAAACGGGGGCGGCGGCCAGAACGCCGGTCGGTCGGGCGTCGGGTGATCATCGGCAGGTCGGTCCCTCATCCGGTTCCAGGACGTCCTACCCTATGGGTGGCCCCGCTGTCGGGCTACCCACCGAAGGTCCCGGTTCCGACTGGTACGGTAGGGTCCGGTACGGTCCGGTACGGTCCGCTGCGGTCGTGACCCGCCACGCTCAATGGAGCGCAAAGGACATCGTCGTGCGGTTCGGCAGGCCTCCGATGTCCTTGCCCAGGACCTCGAAGGAGACCGTGCCGGCCGGGCCGCCGGTCTTGAGCGTCACCCTGGCCCTGTACGTGTTGGTCGCCGACTTCACCATCACGACGCTCCACCTCGGCTTGCCAGGCTGGGTGACCGACAGCCTGGGTGCGGCCGCGAGGGACTCGGCGGAGACCACGGTGACCGTGATCAGCTGGCCACGGCCCGGTGTGCTGTCGTTGGGCTTGATGACGAACGCGATGGCGTTGAACGAGACGGACTGGGCGGCGGTCAGCACGCCGTCCGTGGCATGGACGTACGAGGTGTAGCGTCCGGCCGGCAGCATCGCTCCGGCGGAGGTGCGGCCATCGAACGTCCAGCTGTGGGTGCCGGCCGGTAGCTGGACCGCGGCGAGATGGGTGTCGACGACCGTCCCGGCGGCGTCGCGCAGGGTCCATGTGACAGTCATCGGTCGGGCCAGGTTGAACGATAGCTCGGTCGTCGTCGCCAACGAGTCACCGTCCTGCGGGTAGATGATCGCCCTGGACGTCGCCACGGATCGCAGGGCACCGATCACCCTGACCAGGCGCGCCGCGCTGGGGCCGCTGTTGCCGACCGCGTCCGTGGGTGAGACGCGGACCTCGTACGTCCCGTCGGGGACGATCAGCCCGCCGACATCGCGCCCGTCCCAGGTGACGGCCGTCGGCCCCGTGCCGGCAGGGACCGACCATGTGCGCACGAGCGTGCCGTCCAGGGCGCCGACTCGGACGACAAGGGAGCCGCTCTTCGACGCGGTGGCGCGCCAGGCGACGGTATCGCGATAGGCGTCGCCGTTGGGCGAGAACCACAGTGTCGTCGCGGCATCTGGGGTCAAGGCGGTCAGCTGCGCTGGAACGGTGTCCACAGCGATCGTCCGGGTGCCCCGGGCCGGCGCATTCTGCCAGGCGTCGATCCCGGTCACGCTGACCGTGTAGATACCATCCTGGACCGCCTGACCTGCGTTCAGGCCATCCCAGGTGGCCTCGAAGGTGGATCCGCTGCCGGTCCGCTCGAACAGGACGCCGTTCGCCGAGTCGAGGATCTGCACGGTCCAGGCGACCGATTCGGTGAAGCGGCCCGTCAGGACGGCGGTGTCCGACACGCCATCACCGTCGGGCGAGAAGGCGGCGGCACTGAGGCCGCGCACGATGGGCGCCGCGCTGTCGCGAGCAGTCAGGTCGCCGGCGGCCATGAACCCGGTGATGCCTGGGTCGTCCAGCCCCTGGACCTTGACCAGCTGGCCGCCCTCGGCCGTGGTCTGGACCGGCTGCTCGATGAGGCGCAGCCGGGTACCGGCCGCCAGGGTGGCCTGAGGCCCGCCGGTCGTATCCGGAACGGCGAACAGGCCCGCGCCGGCGGTCGTGACCGCGGCATTGCCGGGGATCGTCAGGAACAGCGGATCCGTGCCGGTGTCGCCGACCCCGCCGGAGACGACGTCATCGGTCGTCGTGTCGATGGTGCCCATGACGAGCGAGCGATAGAAGCCGGACGTGGGCGTGTTCGGATCCTGGAAGGCGGTCGCACCGGGCGTCCGCGACGATGCGAAGCTGACGACGTTGCCATTCGCGTTGGCCTGGTTGCGCCACATCTGCTCGAGGGTCTGGTGCGTCGTGAAGAGACCGCGGAGGTAACCCACGGGGCCGGCGCGACCGTCGGCGAGGACCGCCGCGGCGCCGGCCTTCAGGAAGCCGGCCGCGTAATTGTCGGTTCGCTGACGGGCGACGGAGACGGTCGGCTCCGGGTTGCCCGGCTCCGAATTGCCGGCGGCGTAGCACAGGCTGTGAAGCAGCACGATCGCGCCCGGCGCGAAGTCCAGTGTGGCGACCGACGGCTCTCCGTAGTACTTGTTGTTGTAGTCCCCCGCACCGGCTGTCGCGTTCAGTCCGAAGCCGTTCTTCGTGGTGTAGTTCGGGTCGAACGGGTACGGGCTGGGCCAGCCGTTGCCGTGACCCATGTAGATCACGATGGAGGCGCCGGCCACTGCGGCCTTGACATTGGCCCACGTGGCGTCGGGACTGTAGACCTTGACCACGTTGGACGTGTACTTGATCGCCTCGGCGTATGCCTCATCGGCTCGCGCTCGATAGGTGGCTGTCATGCCGTGGGTCGCCCCCACGATGATCACGACCCTGGGGTCGCCTGAAGCCGCCGAAACGAACGGCACAGCGACGCCCAGCGACGCGACGAGGATGAGGGCGAGGACGATGGCGGTCTTGCGCAATGAGGACTCCGGGCGAGACGTTGGTCGGGTTCGGCTTTGTCAGACTCGCCGTCAGGCGCTTCGATCTCAATCGCCGGATGGTCCCATGATCCCTGGCCCCTTCGGGCCCGCGCTGGTGGGGATACCGGTGGAGCGGTGCGGTCCGGGTCAGCCAGGGCGGTGCCGGAGACGCACGACGAGCGCCGCCAGCGGGGGGTTCGCGCCGTCGCGGTCGGACAGGATCGGCTGTCCGTCCGGGCTGCCGGGGACCATCGGCCAATCGACGGCGACGGCCGGGTCATCCCAGGCGAAACCCAGTTCATCGGATCCGTCGTACTCGTTCGTCACCAGGTAGATGAGCTGGAGCGGTTCGAGGGCCAGAAAGCCGTGCGCGATCCCGCGCGGGATGACGACCCAGTCGTCGGCGGCCAGCTCGCGTGTTTCGACGAGCGGAGCGCTGCCGGTCCCGTCAAGCAATGGCCGGATGTCGACCAGCGCGACGAAAGCCCGGCCGGCCCCGACCACCCACAGGTCGGTCTGGCGGCGATGCAGATGCAGGCCGCGCAGGACTCCGGTCGCGGACGTCGACAGGTTCGCCTGGACGAACGCCTCGTCCGGGAAGGCGCCCGCCCGCCACAACTCCCGGAACGAGCCGCGCTCATCGCCATGGCGGGCGATCGCGCCGTGACGGACGCCAGCCAGCGCGGAGGCCGGACGATCCAGCGTCACGCTCGTGCCCGTCTTGCGCGCAGCAACGTCGGCGCATAGTCGGCCATCGCATCCGGCCAGGGGCGCATCGGTTCGCCCGACGGCAGTGGGGTCGGGGCGAGCACACCCCAGCGGGGCGGTCTGGACGGACGGTCCCAGGTCGACATCGGGACGTCTTCGACCGCCACGTCGAGACCCGCCCGGGCCACGACGTAACGCGCCCAGTCGGCGCGCGTGGCGACGAGCCCGTTGACGAGGTGGTGGATGCCGGCGATCGCGTCGTCCGCAAGCAGCTCGACGATCGCATCGGCGACGTCTGCCGCGTACGTCGGGGTCCCCCACTCGTCCGCGACCGCACGCAGCGGCTGGCCTGACGCGCGCGCCTGCTCCGCGGCGTCCAGAATGCGACTCGGGAAATCTCGCCCGGGTGCGCCGAACAGCCAGGCGATCCGGGCGATCCCGAGGTTGCCAACCGCCTTGCCCGGCGCCACGAACGCCTCGGCTGCGCGTCGTTCTCCCTCGGCCTTGGATGCACCGTACGGATTCCCCGGCGAGACCGGGTCATCGGGGCGATAGGCCACGCCGTCCAGCCGGGCGCCGTCGAACACCTCGTTCGTGGAGACGACCAGGAGGTCCACACCCCGAGCTGCACAGGCCGCCGCCAGAACGCCCGTGGCCGCGCCGTTGCGCACCATCGCGAGACCCGGATCGCGGGCGCAGCCATCGACGTCGGTCCAGGCGGCCGCATGGACGACGACTTCCGGCCGGTCGGCATCCAGCCGGTGTACGACGCCATCCGGTGCATCGAGGTCGAACGCCGATCGATCCCAGGCGGTCGGTCCGGACGGGCCGGTGAACGGCGCGTCGGCCAGCGCCGCCATGAGGGCGCTGCCGAGACGCCCGCCCGCCCCGGTCACCGCGACTCGCATCAGTCGGCCGGCGCGGTTGCGCCCGGTGCCGTTGCGCCCGGTGCGGTTGCGCCCGGCTCCCCGATGGCCGCGGCGGCCTGGCCGGTCGCCAGCCGACGAGCGTACTGGCGCTCGTACCAGCCGTCCCAGTCGCCGGAACGAGCGGCGCGCCACCAGGCCTCGTTCGCCCGGTACCAGTCGATCGTCTGGGCCAGGCCCGTCTCGAACGTGGTCGCCGGTCGCCAGCCGAGCGCGGCCAGCTTCGCGCCATCCATCGCATACCGTCGGTCGTGACCGGGCCGATCCTCCACGGTCCGGACCAGCGACCAGGGCTTGTCGAGATGCTCCAGGAGGATCGCGATCACGTCGCGGTTCGTGTGCTCTGCGCCGCCCGCGACGTTGTAGGTCTCGCCGGAGACGCCGTGGCGAAGGACGAAGTCGATGGCGCCGGCGTGATCCGCGACGTATAGCCAGTCGCGCCGCTGGAGCCCGTCCCCATACATCGGGAGCTCCCGATCGTCGATGGCGTTGGTGATGAACAACGGGATGAGCTTCTCGGGGTGGTGATACGGCCCGTACGTGTTCGAACCGCGAGTCACGACGGCGTCCAGGCCATGGGTGATGACGTAGCTCCGGACAAGAAGCTCGCCGGCGGCCTTGGCGGCGGCGTAGGGTGAGCGCGGGGCGTACGGCGCATCCTCGCGCGCGTGGCCTTCGTCGACCGAGCCGTAGATCTCGTCCGTCGACACCTGCAGCAGGCGCGGACGACCGCTCGCGACGCGGCATGCCTCGAGCAGGACATGGACCCCGATGACGCCGGTCGCGAGGAATGCCTCCGGGTCCAGGATGGACCGATCGACATGAGATTCGGCGGCGAAGTTGACGACCGCGTCGGCGGCATCGACGAGCGGGCCAACCACCGCCGGATCGGCGATGTCGCCGCGAACGAAGCGAAAGCGCGCCGCCAGCTCCTGGTCGTCGCGGACCGGCGCGAGATTGGCCTCATTGCCTGCGTAGGTCAGCTTGTCGAGCACGGTGATGTGTGTCCCATCGCGCCGGCCCAACACGTCCCGGACATACGCGGAACCGATGAAGCCGGCACCGCCGGTCACCAGCAGATGGCCCAGGGACCGGGCCTCGCCCATCCGGATCAGCCCACCGGCCGCGTGACCGGCGGCGCCAGGCGACCAGCCGCGTCGTCGGCGGCGGCGAGCTCCGCAGCCCGCAGCAACGATGGGACCGTCCCGGCGTCCGCCCAATGCCCTTCGTAGATCCGGCTGTACAGGCGCTGGCCCGGGATGTAATGGTTGAGCACGTCCGTGATCTCGAGCTCGCCGCGCCCGGACGGCAGCAGGCCATCGATGACCGTGAACGCGTCGGGTCGCAGGAAGTAGACGCCGATCGGCACGAGGTCGCTCTTGGGCTTGTCGGGCTTCTCCTCGAAACCGACGACCCGACCGTCCGCGTCCAGCTCTGCCACCCCGAAGCGTTCCGGGTCTGGCACCCGGTACAGCAGCGTGCCCGCACCGTAGGGTCCCGCCTCGAATTCCGCGGCGACCTTCGCCAGGGCCGGGCCGCGCAGGATGTTGTCGCCCAGGACACAGCAGAACGCGTCATCGCCGACGAAGTCGCGGGCCAGCCCGATCGCGTGAGCGATGCCCAGCGCGCCCGGCTGGTAGCGGTAGGTCAGATCCAGCCCGAAGGCGGACCCGTCGGCCAGCAGCTCAACGACGTCACCGACGCTCTTGCCACCGACGATGACCATGACCTCGCGGATGCCCATACCGGCCAACGTCTCGATGGGGTAGTAGATCATCGGCCGGTCATAGATCGGCAGCAGGTGCTTGTTGGTGACGATGGTGAGCGGGTAGAGCCGGGTCGCGGTCCCGCCGGCCAGCACGATGCCTTTCATCGCGAGGAAGGGTAGCAGCCCCGGAACCGGCTCCGTCCGTTCATGGTTTCGTGCTGGGCGCTCGGCTTGGAACAGGGCTGGCGGCCCGGCTCGGGATGGGTGGCGGGGTCGGCGTGAAGCACGGCTGCTCGCCCTGCGGCAGCGTTCCGCCCGGAACTCCGCAATCGACCGGCTGCTGCTCGATCGGCGGCAGGCCACCCTTGTAGTCGAGGATGACCAGGACGAACTCAAGCTTGTCGAGCATCGCCGCAGGTCGCAGAAAGGCCGTCTGGACGACGTCGTTGGCATCGCGCCGGACGTCGACGACCTGCCCGATGAGGAGTCCCTTCGGATACGGCGAGCGGACGCCACCGGCCAGCTCGATGCCGGCTGTCACGACCTCGTCACCGATCGTGACGACCTCGGTCGCGTCGATCTGGCGCATGACGAGGCTGCCGCCGAGCTGGCCCACGACCTCGCCCGTCGCCGCAGTCGTCGTGAGTTGGCCGATGACGGTCGATTCGCCGTCCGTCACGAGGACCACCTTGGCGCTGTTCGGCCCAACCTCCACGACGCGACCGACCAGCGCGCCACCATCCACCACCACGACATCGCCGGTCGCGATCCCATCGCTGGTCCCCTTGTCGAGCACGATGAGCCGCCGGAATTCGGAAGACTCGCGGGCGATGACGGCGGCCGCCGCGGTCTTGTGGTCGAAGCCGGCCCGAAGCTGGAGGAGCGCCGTCAGGGACTCGTTCTCGCGGCGGATCTCGTCGAGTCGGGCGTTCTCCACGGCCAATCGCTCGTTCTCCGCGCGGAGGGCGGTGTTGTCGACGCGCAACCGATCGATCTCGACGAGCGACTCAGCCACGGACGCGATCTTGCTCGCGACGTCGTGCAGGGCGCCCTGGATCGGTCGGAACGCGAAACTGGCCCCGTTCTGCGCCTCCCGGACGTAGGGGTTCGAGGAGAAGGCCATGAGCATGACGCTGATGACCAGCAGGACGACGAAGACGATGCCGCGGCGACGGGCGGCCCGGGTGGCGAGGAGGGAGGTCATCGCGAGTCCACTCGGCGGGCGGCCGGTGCTCAGCGCAGCGGGCGCGTGTACGTCTCTGACACGAGGATGCGCGACATCTTGTCCAGATCCTGGAGAACGACGCCGGTGCCGCGAACGACGCAGGTCAGCGGATCGTCCGCGATGTGGACCGGCATCTGGGTCGCCTCGGCGACACGGCGATCGAGACCGGCAAGCAGGGCACCGCCGCCGGCCAGGACGATGCCCTGGTCCATGATGTCGGCGACGAGTTCCGGCGGGGTCTCCTCGATCGTGTCCTTGACCGTATCGACGATCTGCTGGACCGACGGCTCGATGGCCTCGCGGATCTGGTCCGCGCCGACCTCGACACTGCGCGGCAGGCCGGTCAGCAGGTCGCGGCCGCGCAGATTGACACGTTGGGCGTCCCACTCGCCGGGGTAGGCGGAACCGATGGCGATCTTGATGTCCTCCGCCGTCCGCTCGCCGAGGAACAGGTTGTACTCGCGCCGGGCGAAGCTGACGATGTCCTGGTCCATCTCATCGCCGCCGATCCGGATCGAACGCGACACGACGATGCCGCCGAGACTGATGACCGCGACCTCCGTGGTCCCCCCACCGATGTCGACGATGAGGCTGCCCGACGGTTCGCTGACCGGGAGTCCGGCGCCGATGGCGGCAGCCATAGGCTCCTCGATGAGGCCGGCCCAGCGAGCGCCGGCGTTGAGGGCTGCGTCGCGGACGGCCCGCTTCTCCACCTCGGTCACGCCGGACGGGATGCCGAGCAGCATGCGCGGCCGGGCGATGGTGCCGATCCGGTCGTGGACCTTGTCGACGAAGTACTTGATCATCTGCTCGGTCACGTCGAAGTCGCTGATGACCCCGTCCCGCAGCGGGCGTATCGCGATGATGTTGGCCGGCGTCCGACCGACCATCCGCTTGGCTTCGGCTCCGACAGCGAGGACGCGCCTGGTCTTGGCATCGATGGCGACGACGGACGGCTCGCTCATGACGATGCCGCGGTCCCGGACGTGGACCAGCGTGTTGGCGGTCCCGAGGTCGATCCCGATGTCGCGGGAAAAGAGGCCGAGGATCCGGTCGATCATGATGCGGAGTGGGTCCTTCGTGACGGTGGGTCGGCGTGGCGCGAACGTCGCCTGGGACCGTGGCGGCTCGCGCGGATCAGCCGGCTCGGGCCAGGCGGCCGGCTCGGGCGTGGCGGCCCGGGCGTGGCGGCCCGGGCAGTATACCCGGTCATCCGGGAGCCACCGCTGGGGGCACGGGGGGTGCGCCCATGGTCGGGCCGCACGCGCCCGGCCCGGCATCGACGCGTTCGGCCGGCAAGTCGGGCCGACAAGTCCACCCGCGTGGCGGCACCAAAGTCGAGGATCCGGCCCACGCAGGTCGGTCGGCGCAGGCGGTCGGTCGGCGCAGGCCGGTCAGTCGGCTGCCCGTGCCCCGACCCCAGGCAGCGCCCGATCGAACGCGACGCCCCGGTCGCGCAGCGACACGTACGCATCGTGGCCGATGACCAGGTGGTCCAACAACTGGATATCGAGA
>JANONZ010000180.1:0-2841 GCA_031421095.1 Thermomicrobiales bacterium | reverse complement strand
TGTGATTCCCGGACACGTTGTTGACAGATGGGAGTCGCGCCGGGCGCCTGAACCGTGGTCCCCCGGATCTTCGTCAGGATGAACTACCGTCGTATTCGGCGACGACGGCGGCCAGGACCGATGCGTCCATCCTCGGGCTGGCCGACGAGACTCCGCCGGAGCTCACGCGCCGACCGATCCCGCCAGATGGCGCCAGCCAGCATCACCAGGCGCGCTATGGGCCCTTCGGGTGTCCTCGCAGCGGCCACGTATCCGCCTGATCGTGCGTGCGCGTGGCGTCGTGCCGGGTGCGCGCCGGCTCCAGGAGCGCGGGCAGCCCGCCTAACGTTCTGTGGGACGACATCTGGCGGACTCGGCGTGATTCCCGGACGCGTTTGAGCGACGGGAGACGGGCCGGGCTCCCGCACCCGTGAACCAACGGCCGATCCAGGCGATGGCGGCGCCGCGCTTGTGCGTGCGCTGCTCGGCCAGCGATCGTCGAACGGTCCCGATGTGCATCTACCACGACCCACGGTCGTAGCTGACCCGATCGCGCCATACCCGGGACGTCGTCAACAACGTGTCCGGGAATCACATCTAGGTCTCGCGCGCCAGGCGACGCAGGACGGCGGGCAGGATCCCTCCGGCGCGGTAGTACTCCACATCGATCGGCCCGTCGAGGCGAGCGATCGCCTCGAATCGGCGCTCCGTGCCGTCATCCGACCGGGCGGTCACCGTCACCGTCTGGCGCGGGGATGGCCCGCCCTGGAGCCCGGTCACGGTGAACGCCTCGCGACCGGTCAGGCCCAGCGATGCGGCACTCTCGCCCGGTTTGAACTGCAGCGGCAGGACGCCCATCCCGACGAGGTTGGAGCGATGGATCCGCTCGAAGCTCTCCGCGATGACGACCTTGACGCCCAGCAGCGCAGGCCCCTTCGCCGCCCAGTCACGCGAAGAGCCGGAGCCGTATTCGCGGCCGGCCAGGATCGCGAGCGGCACGCCCTCGGCCATATAGCGCATCGCGATGTCGTAGATGAAGCCTTCGTCGCCCGATGGCAGGTGGACGGTGAATGGACCCTCCCTGCCCGCGGCCAGCTGGTTGCGCAGCCGGATGTTGGCGAAGGTGCCGCGCATCATGACCTCGTGGTGGCCTCGCCGGGCCCCATACGAGTTGAACTCGAGGGGGGTCACGCCGTGTGCCTGCAGCCACTGACCCGCGGGCGACGCAGGCGCGATCGAGCCGGCAGGGGAGATGTGGTCGGTCGTCACCGAGTCGCCCAGGACCGCCAGCACACGGGCCCCCTCGATATCGCGGACGGGGGCCGGTTCCAGGGTCAGGCCGTCGAAGAAGGGCGGCTTGGCGATGTACGTGGATCCCTCGGCCCAGGCGTACCGGTCGCCGAGTGGGACCGGTAGCGCGCGCCAGCGGTCGTCGCCCTCGAAGACCGTCGCGTAGGTCCGCCGGAACAACTCAGGGTCGATGGAGTCGGCGATGACCTGGCGGATCTCCTCGGGCTTCGGCCAGAGGTCGGCCAGGAAGACGGGCGTGCCGGCGTCATCGACGCCCAGCGGTTCGCTGGTCAGGTCGATGTCCACCCGGCCGGCCAGTGCGAACGCGACGACCAGGGGAGGGGAGGCCAGATAGCTGGCACGGGCCAGAGGATGGATGCGCCCCTCGAAGTTGCGGTTGCCCGACAGGACGGCGGCGACGACCAGATCGTGCGTCTCGACCGCCTCGGCCACGGCGGTGTCGAGCGGGCCGGAGTTGCCGATACAGGTCGTGCAACCGTAGCCGGCCAACGCGAAGCCGAGGGTCGCAAGCGGTTCCATCAGGCCGGCCGCCTCGAGGTAGCCCGTGACGGCACGCGAGCCCGGGGCCAGTGACGTCTTGATGGTCGGAGCGACGCGCAGGCCGCGCGCGACGGCGTTCCGGGCCAGCAATCCGGCACCGACCATCACGGTCGGATTCGAGGTATTCGTGCATGAGGTGATGGCCGCGATGGCCACGGACCCGGTTCGGACCGCGACGGACTGGCCCCCGATCTCCACCTGGACGGAGCGGTAGGCGTGGCGGTCGACGGGCGGTGCCGTCGCGACGATCGGATCGGCCGGCGGGGCGACGTCCATGGTCGTGTCGCCGCCGGCGAACGCAGGCGGGTCCGATGCCGGGAACGAGCCTGCCGAGGCTTCCTCCACCAGGCCGTCGCCGTCGATCGGCTCTTCGGCGCCGAGGTCGGCCAGCGTGCCTTCCAGGCCCTTCGGGAAGTTCGAGCGGAAGTTCTCGCGCAGCGCCGTGAGTGGCACTCGATCCTGCGGTCGGCGCGGCCCGGCGACCGACGGCTCCACGCTGCCGAGGTCCAGCTCCAGTGATTCATCGAACGTCGGCCCGGCGCCCGGCTCGCGCCACAGGCCCTGCGCCTTAGCGTAGCGCTCGACGAGCTCGACCCGTTCCGCCGTGCGGCCGGTCAGGCGCAGGTAGGCGAGGGTCTCATCGTCGATCGGGAAGAGCGTCGCGGTCGCTCCGAACTCGGGACTCATGTTGCTGATCGTCGCCCGGTCCGCCAGAGACAGGCCGGCCAGGCCATCGCCGGCGAACTCGACGAATGCGCCGACCACCCCATGCGAGCGGAGCATCTCGGTCACGACCAGGACGAGGTCGGTCGCGGTCGAGCCGCGCGGCAGCGAGCCGTGGAGCCGGACGCCGAGGACGTGCGGCATCGGCTGGTAGAGCGGCTGGCCGAGGAGGACCGCCTCGGCTTCGATGCCCCCGACGCCGTAGCCCAGGACCCCCAGGGCGTTGATCATCGTCGTGTGCGAGTCCGTACCGACAAGTGTGTCCGGGAAGGCGACCCGACCGCCGGC
>JANONZ010000179.1:0-11257 GCA_031421095.1 Thermomicrobiales bacterium | reverse complement strand
GCCCCGTGCGGTTGCTGCGAGGGCCTCTTGCGACACGGGGGCCCCGTGCGACAATAGGCGCCGGGCCACCACGCCACGCCCGACCGCTTGCCCAGGAGGAACGCGCCAGGTGCCCGTGCTTGCGACCTACTTCAGCGTCCGCCGCGGCCGTGACCCGTTCTTCAAGTTCTTCATGCGGACCATCTTTCCGAAGCAGGTGAAGGACTACGAGACCAAGTTCGGCATCCATTTCATCGGCTGGTACAACGTCGCCCACGGCTGGGATTTCGACAACGTGATCCTGTTGGACCTGCCCGACTACGCCACGCTCGATAAGCTCGAGGCTGATGAAGGCACCCGCGCACTCGGCCATCGGGCCGGCGAGTGGCTCTTCGAACGCCATCACTCGATGTTCCTGCGCGAACGGATGGGCCCGGATCTCGAGTACCACCCGTAGACTTCCCGACAGTACGGAGGCGACCACCATGGACAGCCACAACGACCTGCTCGGGGAGCTCGCGGCCGACGCCGCCCTCGAACGCTCTGACTTCATCGTCCAGTCGACGGATCAGCTGCGCCGCTTTCTGGACCACCATCGGGATCGCATCGCGGTCCTGGGCGGCCTGACGCTGATCGACGAAGAGCCCGACTACCTTTCGATCGCGCCCGACCTGACGTTCCGAAGCCGGAGCCGCTACCTCGACGACATCACGGGCGACTGGGTCAGCGAGACCGAGGTCCTCGAATCGGCGTCTGAGCTGGTTGAGTTGTACAACCCGGCCGACATCTACGCGGCGTTCGCGGAGGCCGCTCGCGAGGCGGCCGGCATGGCGCCCGAACCGACCGCCGAAGGCGACCTGATGGACGCCGCCGGCATCTCTCCGGCCGAGACCATGGCGCTCGGCGAGAATCCATACGCCGCCGCCGCCGACTCGTGGGCGGCCGGCCAGCCCGCCTCCCTGACCGAGGACGACGAGGAGTCCGCCGCGCGGCGCCTGTACGACCTCGCGCTTGAGTACCAGGAACGCAGCCAGCGCAGCGAGGCGCGCCTGCTCGAAGAGTTCGAGGGGGCCTCGGCCGGGCTCATCAGCGTCATCGGCGACCTCGTCATCGTGGACGACGACGATGAGCGGCTGGTGCTCACGGCGTCCGGCGCTTTTCGGGCAGAGGTCATCCCGGAGGATTCCGAGGACGAGTGGCGAACCCTCCACGGCGCCGAGCAGCTCGTCGAGTTCTACGATCCGACTGACGTCTTCGGCGACCTGGCCGATGCCCTGGCCGAGGCATTCCCCAACGTCGCGCCGGAGCTCGGAGGCGCGGCCGCCGAGGAAGGCGACGGGGATGAAGCCGATACGGAGGAGACCGCCGAGGCCGACGAGGCCGCTGCAAAAAAGGACGAGCCCACCGCGTGACGATGCGGCTCGCCGCAGTAGAGCTGGTCGAGAGTCGGGAGATCCTGCCGGGCCAGTGGCTGCAGGCATACCACGCCCCCGACCTCGCGACCCGCGCCCGAGCGGGCCAATTCGTGCATGTCCGGACCGGGGACTTCTCCGGCATGGTCCTGCGGCGCCCGTTCTCGCTCAACACTGCGGATCCTGCGACCGGCATCGTCACGATCCACTTTCGGGTCATCGGTCGGGGGACACAGTGGTTCACGCGGCTTCGGCCGGGTGACGAGATCGATTTGCTCGGCCCGCTCGGTCGGCCGTTCGAGGTACACCCACGCAGTCGTCACCTTCTGCTGGTGGCGGGCGGCCTCGGCATCGCCGGCGTCCGGATGCTGGCGGACCAGGCGATCCGCGACGGCTGCCTGGTGACGCTCCTGTTCGGGGCGGCGTCGGCCCGTGAGGTCTACCCCTCGAACCTCCTGCCTGATGAGGTCGAGTACATCGTCGCGACCGATGACGGATCGCTCGGCTACCACGGCTACGTCACGGACCTCGTCGCCGAGTACGAGGGTTGGGCGGACCAGACCTTCGCGTGTGGGCCGGCCGGGATGCTCGGAGCTCTGGCTCGCCTGGCAGCCGGACGCCGGGATCGCCTCGGGGTGGCCAAGCTCGGGCGCAAGCGTGGGGGCGGCAAGGCGGATCCCGCCGGCTCACCGGCGGCCCGGCGCAAGGCGTTCCTGCAAGTCTCGATGGAGCAGAACATGGGCTGCGCGGTGGGCGCCTGCCTCGGCTGCGTGGTCATGAGCACGACCGGTGTGCCGCAACGGGTCTGCCGCGAGGGCCCGGTCTTCGCGGCCGAAGAGCTTGTCTGGGACGGCACCTGGACATGAACCGATGAAGGCGAAGCGTCGGGTTGTCACGGCGTCAGATCGAGGCATGGGGCCAAATCGAGGGCCGAAGCGAGGGCCGGCCGGGAGATCGACGTCGGCCGATGCGACGCCGGCACCGATGGCACCGCACACGTCCGCCCGCGGGTCGGCCACCGCTCGCTCGGCGGCCACCCAGCTGGTCGAGGCCGTTCACCGGATCGAGCCCGGCGACGTCGACATGTCGGTGGATCTCGGCCGCGGTCTCGTCCTGCCCAACCCGATCCTCGTGGCGTCGGGGACGTTCGGTTATGGGGTCGAGTACGGCGACGTCGTCGAGGTCGATCGCCTGGGCGGCATCTGCTGCAAGGGGACCACGCTCAAGGCCCGCATCGGCAACCCGACGCCACGCGTGACCGAGACGCCCGGCGGCATGCTCAACTCGATCGGCCTCCAGAATCCGGGGGTCGACGCGGTCATCGAGAAGTACGCCGATACGTGGGCGACCTGGAAGACCCCGGTCCTGGTCAATGTGGCCGGTGAGTCCGTGCACGACTACGTCGAGGTCGCCCGCCGGCTTGACGGAGTGCCGGGCGTGGCCGGGATCGAGCTCAACATCTCGTGTCCCAACGTCGGCAAGGGCGGACTCCAGTTCGCCATCCATGCCGCTGCTGCCGCGGAGGTGACCGCCGCCGTGCGGCGCGTGACGGATCTGCCCTTGCTGGTCAAGCTGTCGCCGAACGTCGCCGATATCCGGCCGATCGCGCGGGCCATCGCCGACGCGGGCGCCGATGCGCTGACGGCGATCAACACATTGTCCGGGATCGCCGTCGCGCCGGGTCGGTCGAGGCCGCTGCTCGGCAACATCTATGGCGGGTTGAGCGGCCCCGCGGTCAAGCCGGTCGCCCTGCGCGTCGTCTACGAGGCAGCCCAGGCCGTCAAGATCCCGATCGTGGCCATCGGTGGCATCACGGAACTGGCCGATGTCCTGGATTTCCTGGCAGTCGGTGCCGTCGCGGTCCAGGTGGGGACAGCCATCTTCGCCGACCCGACTCTGCCGGTCCGCCTGGTGGATGAGCTGGCCGAGGAATGCGCGCGGCACGGGCACTCGTCCTACGCGCACCTCATCGGAACGGCGCTGCCGAAGAAGGCCGGACGACCGTCGGCCAAGGGCGTCGAATACCGGCCGTAGTCTGCGACCGCCACATGGTATGGTATGTGCATGTTCAGCGAACGGACGCAGGTGCTGCTCTCCCCGGAACAGCTGGCGCGTCTGAAGCGGATCGCGGAACGTGACGGCCGATCCGTCGGTTCGGTCATCCGCGAGGCGGTGGATTCGTTTGTCGAAGCAGAGCCGGATCGCCGTCAGGGTGCGCTCGCTCGGTTACTCGCGATGGATGCACCTGTCGATGACTGGGAGGTCATGAAGGCGCAGATCATGAAGAGCCAGCTCGGCGAGTGGTGACGTCCTTCATCGACACCGCGGTCATCATGTATGCCGCCGGTGGGGAGCATCCGCTACGTGACCCATCGCGCCGGATCCTCTCGCGGATCGGCGACGGCACGCTCGACGGAGTGATCTCCGTAGAAGTCATCCAGGAGCTCCTCCATCGGTTCGTGAGCATCCGACGTCCCGACATCGGTCGGGCACAGGCTACGGAGGCGATGGACTTCTTTGCGCCGGTCCTGCCGATCACGCACGCCATGATGCGGCGTGTGCCGGGTCTCGTGCTCAAGTACCCATCGCTCGACGCGCGGGACGTCGTGCACCTCGCAACCTGCATCCACGAAGGGATCACCGAGATCATCAGCCCGGACCGGGGTTTCGACCAGGTCGCGGAGCTGCGACGGATCGACCCGGCGTCGTTCGCTGATCTCCCCGCGTAGACTCCATAAGTGACCACCGTTCGGCCCGCCCTGGACGCCGCCGTGCGGCAGACGATCGCCGCGCGGACGGAGGCACTGTTTCGCAGCTCCGGGGCCTTCCGTGACGGCCATTTCCAGCTCAAGAGCGGACGCCACGGCGACGCGTACGTCGAGAAGTTCCAGGTCCTCCAGGATCCGGCCGCGACGAGCGAGCTGTGCGGCTACTTCGCGGCCCACGGGCGCGGCCGAGACGGCGAGACGCTCGTCGACCTGGTCGCCGGCCCGACGACAGGCGGCGTCATCCTCGCCTTCGAGACCGCCCGCCACCTTGGCGTTCGCGGGATCTTCGCCGAGGAGCTTCGCGCCGACGACGGCACGATGCGGCGCGAGTTCCGGCGCGGCTTCCGCATCGAACCTGGCGAACGCATCCTGCTGGTCGACGACATCCTGACGACCGGCGGCTCGCTCCTGGCGATGCTGCCCGCGGTCGAGGCGATGGGCGGCGAGATCGTCGAATGCATCGTCCTCGTCGACCGCAGCGGCGGCCGAGCGACGCTCACTTCGCCACTCACCGGTCGCGTCTACCCGTTGCGGTCGCTCTGGCAGGTCGATCTACCGACCTATGAGCCTGGTCCGGCGACCTGCCCGCGTTGCGCCGACGGGATGCCGCTCCACGCCCCCGGGAGCACTGGGACCGGGGGTGGCCTGGCTGGAACCGGGCCCCGGACCGCAGCCGACACGGCCGCCGGCTGAGCCGTCCGAGTGGATCGGCGCACCCGCGATCTCTTCCTGCTGGTCCTGGCCGGGCTCATCGCCCTGACCGGAACTGCGGCCATCCTGTTGGGCGGGACCAGCGTGCGCGAGCCCGATGGCCCACCAGGTGTCCAGTCGATGATCGGTGTCGTCGTCGGCGTCGACTCCGCTGGACTCGCGCGTGTCCGTGGCTTCACGTTACGGACCGACACCGGCGAGTCGGTTGCCTTCGTCATCGGCGACCTCCAGAACGGTGCCGAGTTCCCGCCTGGGCATCTCGTGGAACATCAGTCGACGGCCCAGCGGATCCGAGTCTCGTATCGCACCGAGGGCGCGACGAAGGTAGCCGTCCGACTCGAGGACGTGACCTAGCGGCTTCGGGGTTGCGCCGCCACCGAGCCGGGCCCCCGACGCCGAGCCGATCGGCCGCCGGCCCGTCAGCCGCCGGCGGTCAGGACCGGGATGATCGACTCGACTTCCTTGTCGGTGATCGTCACCTCGTACGATCCACGGGCGATCCCGTCCCGGTCGACCGCGAAGATCCACGGTTCGGAAAGCAGGCCCCACTGTTCCGTGACGGCCGTCGCCTGGAGCTGGCTGTTCGCGTCCAGGACAGGCTGTAGCTGGCCGTCGACGACCTCCAGCTGGTACGGCTCCACGTTGATGAACGTGATCTCCGGGTGCGCCGCCGCGATCGCCTTGAATCGCTCAAGAGTGGGCCCGCATTGGGCGCTCGCGCAGAACTTCGGCGTAGCAAAGATGAGCATGAATGGCTTGCGCGCGGCGACGGCGTCGGCGACCGATATGCTGTAGAACGCAGGATCCGGTGTCTTGTCGGTGGAGATCTTCGTCAGGTCGCCCCCGACGTCGGCCGCGGTCGGCGTCTTCGATGCCGGGACTCGCTGGCCGATCCGAACGGTCGGCACTGAGTCGCGGACGGTGAACGTGAGTCGCACGGTCTCGGCGGCGACGCCCGGCGCCTCGGTCGTGAACTCGGCGCCCCAGGTCCCGGCTTCGGGCAGGTCGACATCGACGACGTACATGCCGCGTTCGTTCGCGATCGTCCAGACGAAGGTCGCATCGGCGCTGACGACGGCCTTGTTCAGGTCGCGACCAAGCTCGTAGAACGACACGTTGGCGGTCCGATCGGGCTGGCTGGTCGGCTCATTCTTGGCGTCGAGGTACAGGAACAGGATCCGACTCTGGCCGCATGCGACCGCATTGGTCACCAGGAACGGGGTGAGTGTCGGCGTCTGGGCCGGAAGTTCCCAGCCCGTCATGCCCTTGGGCTCCGGCACGGTCGCGCAGGCCGCGCCGGCAGACGACGCGGACGCACCGCCGGACCCGGACGGAGCGCTGGCTGGTGACGAAGCGCCTGGGCCGGGGCCGACTCGCGTCGCGCTGCACGCTGCGGTCACGAGCACGAGGGCACACACCAACGCGAGGAAACGAGGTCTCGACATGACAAGAGGGTAGCGAAGAAGCTCGATGTGCGCGTTCATTCGGCGTCGCCCGGGCCGGCACCGCGAGTGGACCGCGTACAATGGCCCGGCTTTGAACCGTTTCCAGAAGCTCGCTTCCCTCACTCTCGCGACGGGCCTGGTGCTGGTCGCGATCGGGGTCATCGTGCGCGCCACCGACTCAGGCCTGGGCTGCCCGGATTGGCCGCTCTGCCACGGTCAGCTGATCCCCTCGCTGGGTGATCCGAAAGCCTGGATCGAATGGATCCACCGGGCGGTCGCGGTCGTCATCGGCTTCGAGATCCTGGGCCTTGCTGTCCTGGCCGTGATCGACCACCGCGATCGGCGTTCCATTCTCTGGCCGACCCTGGCCACGGTCGTGCTCGTCGGCTTCCAGGCCTGGCTCGGTCGCGAGACGGTCCGCCTCGGCAACAGCGGCGAGTCCGTCACGGCCCACCTGGCGGCCGCCATGACGCTGGTCGGCCTGCTCGCCTACCTGACCGTCCGCGCGGGCTACCCGGCGCGTATCGGCGGTCGTGGCGCGAGCCAGCGGTTCACCCTGCTGGCGGCATTCGGGGCGGCCGTGACCTTCGTCCTGCTGATCTTCGGCTCGAACGTGACGGCGACCGACTCGGCGCTCGTCTTCCCGGATTGGCCGTTGATGGGCGGGACGCTCCTGCCGTCCATGACTGACGTGACGGCTGCGCACATCCTGCACCGCTGGGTGGCCGGGATCGTGGGGCTGATCGTCGCCGTCGTGGCCGTGGTCGCATGGCGGACGCAGCGAGACCACCCGACGCTGGTCCGCCTCGCGGTGGGTGCCGCCATCCTCTACGCCGTCCAGGTCGTCATCGGTGGTGCCCAGGTCCTGACCCGGCTGGCCGAGTGGACCCAGACCCTGCACCTGGCCCTGGGCGCGACGATCTGGGCGATGCTCGCGGGACTGGCCGTCACGAGCTACTACACCGCGCGCGTCGGCGCTGGCGCTGGTGCCACTGCCGCAGGCGCCTCGGATCGTGACCCGGACGCGGCGAGCACCGGCGCCCGGACCACGGGTGACTCCATCCGGGCCTACATCGCGCTCACGAAGCCCCGCATCATCGAGCTGCTCCTTGTGACGACGGTCCCGGCCATGGTCCTCGCCACGCGCGATCTGCCAGCCTCCGTGGCCGGTGTGGACTGGGCCGATTGGGGTGCGCTCGTGTTCTGGACCATGCTGGCCGGCACACTCGCCGCCGGCAGCGCGAACGCCATCAACTGCTACCTGGACCGCGACATCGACCAGCTCATGGTCCGGACCCGCCGGCGTCCGCTGCCTGCCCACGAGGTGGAGCCGGAGCGGGCCGTCGTCTTCGGGCTTGTCCTGGGTGTCATCTCGATCGTGACGATGGCCTGGTTCGTCAACCTGACGGCCGCCTTCCTGACCCTACTCGCGATCGCGTTCTACATCATCGTGTACACGATGCTGCTCAAGCGCTCGACGCCCCAGAACATCGTCATCGGTGGCGCTGCCGGGGCGCTGCCGCCGGTCATCGGCTGGGCGGCGGTGACGGGCAGCGTCGGGATCCCGGCCCTGCTCCTGTTCGCACTCGTCTTCTACTGGACGCCGCCGCACTTCTGGGCGCTCTCCCTGCGCATCCGCAAGGACTACGCCGCGGCCGGTGTCCCGATGCTCCCCGTCGTCAAGGGCATCCCCGAAACGACCCGGCAGATCGGCCTCTACAGCGTCCTGATGGTCGCGATCTCGCTCATGCTGTGGTCCGTCGCGCGGATGGGCGCCATCTACCTCGGCGCTGCGTTGATCCTGGGGGCCATCTTCCTGTGGCAGGCGTACGCGCTCTGGCGCCGGGGCGCCTCCGAGGAAGCTTCGACCGCCGGCGCGATCCGCCTCTACAAATACTCGATCAGCTACCTGAGCCTGCTTTTCCTGGCGGTGGCGATCGATGCCCTGGTGCTCATCCCCGTCTGAGCCCGCCAGGCGACGCGCGATCCGGCTGCCCGGCGGCCCGGCGGCGTGGAGGCGATAAGCGCGTTCACGTTCGCGCCTCGGCCCTGTCACCATGGCGACCATGGAGATCCACTTCCTCGGTGGTGCGACGACCGTCACCGGGTCCCAGTACCTGCTGGTCACGGACCGGGCTCGGGTCCTCATCGACTGCGGCATGTTCCAGGGCAGCCCAAATGAGGCGATCCGCAACCGGATCCCATTTGCCTTTGATCCGAAAGACCTGGACGCGGTCCTGCTGACCCACGCCCACCTCGACCACTGCGGCCTCATCCCACTCCTGGTGAAGGGCGGATTCAGCGGCCCGATCCATGCCACCGCCGGGACGATCGAGCTGGCGACACTTGTCCTGCTCGACTCCGGCAAGCTGCAGGAGGAGTTCGCGAAGCGGGAATCGCGCTGGGAGAAGCGACACCCTGACAAGGTCGCCGCCGACGATCGAAAGGAGGCCGACACGTACCAGGCGGCGATCGACCTCGCCGCCACGGCCGCCACGGCCGCCACGACCGCCACCGCCACGACCGCCACGGCCGGAGAGCATGTCGCCACCTCTGTCCAGCCCGTGGTCAGCGCGCGGGCGCCCGATCCGTGGGCGCCCCGGACCCACCCCCACGATCCCGAGGTGGAGCTGCGCTCTCAGCCGGCGGAGCTCGCGATCGACCTTGACGCCCCGCTCTATACCGCCAAGGACGCCGAGCGGTCGCTCCCCCAGTTCCGCAGCCTCCACTACGGGGAGGAGGTGGAGGTCGCGGACGGGATCCACGCGACGTTCTTCGATGCCGGGCACATCCTGGGCTCGGCGATCATCCGGCTCCGCGTCCAGGACAAGGGCGGGGAGCGGATCATCGTCTGTTCGGGCGATCTGGGTCGGCCCGGCACCCCGATCCTGCGCGACCCGACGGCCATGACCGACGCCGACTATGTGCTGGTGGAGTCGACCTACGGCGGTCGTGAGCACGAGCCGGAGGACGAGGCCATCCGCATCCTCGCCGAGACCGTCCGGATGGTGGCCAAGGCCGACGGCGTCCTGCTCGTCCCCTCATTCGCCATCGGGCGGACCCAGGAGGTGGTCTGGCAGCTGGATCGCCTCATCGAGCTGGGCGAGATCCCGCTCCTGCCGCTCTATCTCGATTCGCCGATGGCATCGAAGGCATCCGGCATCTACCGCCGCCACCCTGACTACTACGACGAGGAGACCGCGAAGCTCCTGCGCGGGGGCGAGACGCCGCTGGACTACCCGAACCAGATCGTGACGAACGATCTGAAGGCCTCGCAGGCGATCACCAGGGCGCCGCGCCCGTACATGATCGTGGCCTCCAACGGGATGCTGACCGGCGGCCGGGTCGTCGGACACCTGCGCAATCTCATCGACGACCCGACCGCGACGATCCTGTTCGTCGGATACCAGGGCGAAGGGACGCTCGGGGCGCATCTCCAGGCCGGTGCCACGGAGGTCAAGCTTGACGGCCAACCCCGCGCGGTCCGCTGCCAGATCCGGTCCATCAGCGGCTTCTCCGCCCACGCCGATGAGTCGGAGTTGCTCGATTGGCTCGGCAACTTCGCCAAGGGCAAGCGGCCGGGCGATCCAGGCTATCCGCGCCGGGTCTTCCTCGTCCACGGCGACCCGGAGGCGCAGGTCGCACTGGAGCCCAAGGTCCAGGGCCTCGGCTTTACGACCCACGTCCCGCACTGGCACGAGCGCGTCACGCTGGACTGACGGCGCGTAGCGAGGCTCGGGATCTGAGGCGCATCAGGCGGGACGCGACAGGCGACAGGATGCCCGTGCTGGACCATCGCGTGGGCTCGTGAGGGTACGCTGGCCGCGACAAGCCAGATGGCCAGACCGCCAGACCCTAGATCGACGGACCGCCAGATCGGCGGACCCATGGAGACTTGATGCGCCCGAGCCTGAACATCCTGGAGCCTGACCTCACCGCCCGGATCGTCGACGAGGCGAAGCGGGTGCTGGCTGAAGTCGGCATGGAGATCCGCGGCAAGGGGATGCGCCAGCGCCTGCTGGACCACGGGTTGCCGCTGGACCATAGCGGCGAGCGGGTCCTGTTCCCGCGCGAGGTCGTGGAGCAGGCGATCGCGGACGCGCCGCAATCCTTCTGGCTGTACGACCGGGCCGGCGCGCGACACGCCGATATCGGTGGCGACCGGGTCCATTTCGTGCCCGGCTCCTCGGGGCTCAAGGTCCTCGACCACCGGACCGGTGCGACCCGCCTCGCGAACTCGACCGACTTCGTGGAGTACGTCCGCGTCGGCGACGGCCTGGCGAATATCCCGTACCTCGCCACGGCCTTCTCGACCAACGACGACATCGAGGCCCAGGTCTCCGATGCCTGGCGCCTCTACATGACCCTCACGAATTCGAACAAGCCGGTCGTGTCAGGCGCGTTCACGGAGCACGGCGTCCCGCGCATGGTCGAGATGATGCAGCTCTTCCGGCGCGACCGGGCCGATCTCATCGCCCGGCCGATGTCCATCTTCACGATCACCGCGACCGGCAACTTCCGGTACAGCGAGGACTCCTGCCAGAACCTCATCGATTGCGTTGAAGCCGGCGTCGCGGTCGAGATCGTGCCGGTCACCCTCATGGGCCTCATCGCGCCGGTGACCATCGTCGGCGCGACCGTCTTCCACACGGCAGACGTGCTGGCCGGCATCACCATGGCCCAGATCATCCGGCCCGGAACGCCGGTCCTCTTCGGTGGAGCGCCGGCGACCTTCCACATGAAGATCGCAAGCTCGCCGATGTCGGCCATCGAGGCACTCCAGCTGGACGCCGCCTACGTCGCGGTCGCCAAGTCGCTCGGCCTGCCGACGCAGTCGTACATGGCCCTCTCGGACGGTCCGATCCTCGACGCGCAGGCGGGCGCGGAGACGTTCGGGAGCGCGCTGATCGCGGCGCTGGCCGGGGTCAACTCCGTGTCGGGT
>JANONZ010000178.1:0-5306 GCA_031421095.1 Thermomicrobiales bacterium | reverse complement strand
CGAGGGACGGCTCACGATGACCAGCGACGCCGCACCGGTCCGGGCACCTGCGCTGGAAATGCGCGGGATCACCAAGCGCTACCCAGGGGTCGTCGCCAACGACAGCATCGACCTCGACGTCCGCCCGGGTGAGATCCACGCGCTGCTCGGCGAGAATGGCGCCGGCAAGACCACCCTGATGAACGTGCTTTACGGCCTCGCCCGCCCCGACGAGGGCGAGATCCTGCTCGACGGCAAGACCGTGAACCTGACCGGACCGTCCGATGCCATCCGCCGCGGCATCAGCATGGTCCACCAGCACTTCATGCTGGTCCCGGTCCTGTCCGTCGCCGAGAACATCGTCCTCGGCGAGGAGACCATGTCAGGCCCGATCTTCCTCGACCGCCGCGAGGCGTCCCGCCGCATCGTGGAGCTCGGCCGCCGCTTCGGCTTCGAGGTCGATCCGGACGCGAAGGTCGGATCGCTGTCCGTCGGCTGGCAACAGCGGGTCGAGATCCTCAAGGCCCTCTACCGCGACGCACGGATCCTCGTCCTCGACGAGCCGACGGCCGTCCTCACCCCCCAGGAGACCCAGGAGATCTTCGCCGTCCTGCGCCGACTCGCTGCCGACGGCCACAGCATCGTGTTCATCAGCCACAAGCTGTACGAGGTCCTGGAGATCGCGGACAGGATCACGGTCATCCGACGGGGCAAGGTCGTCGGTCAGCGCATCCCCGCCGAGACCGACGAGGAGGATCTCGCCGAGCTGATGGTCGGGCGCGAGGTGTCGCTCGTGGTGGACCGTGGCGAGTCCCACCCGGGCGAGACGGCGCTGCGCGTCCAGGGACTGCACGTCAAGGATGACCGCGGCAACGAGATCGTCCACGGCGTGGACCTGGAGGTCCGGAGCGGCGAGATCCTGGGGATCGCCGGGGTCGCCGGCAACGGCCAGGACGAGTTCGTGGAGGCCCTCGTCGGGCTTCGGCGCCCGAGCTCCGGGACGGTCTCGCTCGGCGGGCACGACATCACGGGCAATGGTTCCCGCGCGGTCTACGAATCGGGCGTCGCGTACGTCCCGGCGGACCGCCACCGTTTTGGCCTCGTCCTGTCGTTCCCGATCTCCGACAACCTGGTCCTGACGAGCTACCACCGACCGCCGTACAGCCGCGGCATCCTGCGCAACGACGCCGCCATCGACCGGACGGCCGAGGAGCGCATCGCGTCCTTCGACATCCGGACGCCGTCCGCGAAGCTCAAGGCTTCCACGTTGTCGGGCGGCAACCAGCAGAAGCTCGTGGTGGCCCGTGAATTTGAGCGCGACCTGCGCCTGCTCGTGCTCGATCAACCGACGCGAGGCCTCGACGTCGGCAGCATCGAGTTCATCCATCGCCAGGCCATCGCCAAGCGGGACGCCGGGACGGCCATCCTGCTCGTCTCCTCCGAGCTCGACGAGGTGCTCGAGTTGTCCGACCGCGTGGCGGTCATGTACCGAGGGCGGATCGTCGCGATCGTCGACGGCCGCACCGCCGACAAGAACGAGGTGGGTCTGCTGATGGCCACCGGTGGCAAGCCTTCCGCGACGGCCGCCGCGAGCGGCGCCGGGGGGAGCGCGGCATGAGCCGCGTCCTCAGTCGCATCTGGGGCATCCTCGCCCTGCCGCTCATCTCGATCGTCCTGTCGGTCATCGTGGGTTCGATCGTCATCATCCTCGCCGAGTGGCTGGTGGGTGGCGAGCTCCAGCCGGGCCTGGCCTTCGATGCCTACGCCGCGCTCATCAGCGGGTCGATGGGCAACTTCAACTCCCTCGTGAACACGCTCGTGGCGGCGACGCCGCTGCTCCTTGGCGGGCTGTCCGTCGGCCTTGCCTTCAAGGCCGGGCTGTTCAACATCGGGGCGCAGGGCCAATTCCTGATGGGCGCACTGGCGACCGTCATCGTGGGCGTCTGGCTGCGCGAGAGCCCGGCCATCATCGCCATCCCGGTGTCCATCCTGGCGGGCATGCTCGGTGGCGCGTTCTGGGGCTTCATCCCGGGCGTCCTCAAGGCGACGTCCGGTGCGCATGAGGTGGTGACCACGATCATGCTCAACTTCGTGGCCATCGCCATTCTGGCGGCCATGGTCAGCGGGCCGCTGGACGTCCCCGGCTCGCCCTCGCCCATCACCCTGAATGTCGGGAACGCGGCGCTGCCCGTGATCCTGGGCAGGAACGGGCACCTCGGCTTGATCATGGCGCCGATCATGGCCGTGCTCTACGGCCTGCTCCTGTACAGGACGACGCGCGGCTTCGAGATCCGGACGGCCGGCGCGAACCCCGACGCGGCCCGCTATGCCGGCATGGCGCCGCGCGGACTGCTCGTGCTCACGATGTCCCTGGCCGGGATGCTCGCGGGCATGGCCGGTTCGTTCGAGTTGCTGGGCGTGACCAAGCTGATGACGGCGTCGTACGGCACGACCGTCGGCTTCGATGCCATTGCGGTGGCCCTCCTGGGTCGAACCAGTCCGGTCGGGATCATCCTGGCGGCGCTCCTGTTCGGCGCGATGCGCAGTGGCTCGGCCGCGATGCAGATCCAGGCCGGTGTCCCGCAGGAGCTGGTGGGCGTCCTGCAAGCGACCATCCTGTTCTTCCTGGTCGCAAGTCCCGTCATCCAGCGGGTCTTCCGCCTGCGCGGTGCCAGATCCGGTCTCGAGGACTCGACGACCTTCGCCAAGTCGTACGGCGGCGGTGAGGCGGCGCGCTGATGGACGGCCTGATCGATCTCGTCTATTCCATCCCGTTGCTGGGCCTCGTCTTCCAGTTCCTGGGCTATCTGCTCGCGACCCTCCCCGACATCGCGCCGATCACGCTGCGGGCCGCGGTGCCCATCGCATTCGCCGCCTTGTGCGGCGTCCTGTGCGAGCGTTCCGGCGTCGTCAACATTGGCATCGAGGGCACGATGCTCACGGCTGCGTTCGTCGGCTGGGCGTCGGGCGTCTTCCTGCTACCGATCCTCGGCGCCTCGGATCCGATCGTGTTCGGCATCACCCCGGTGCTGCTGATCGCGCTGGCCCTTGCCATCGCGTCAGGCCTGCTGGTGGCGCTGATCCATGCCTGGCTTTCCATCTCGGTCCGGGCGGACCAGATCATCACGGGCACGATCATCAACATCGCGGCCTTCGGCGTGACCGGCTACCTCAACACCCTCCTGGCCAAGAGCTCACCCACCGGAGCCGGAGCGTTCAAGGCGCTGGCCACACCCGAGGGGGTGAAAGACATCCCGATCATCGGCTGGCTGGTCGAGACGCTGCTCGCCCAGGGTCCTCTGACCATCACCCTGCTCGTCCTCGTGGTCGTCTTCCAGATCTTCCTGTTCCGCTCGCGCTGGGGCCTGCGGACGCGCGCCGTCGGCGAGCATCCGCGCGCCGCGGAGACCGTCGGCATCGATGTCATCCGCCTGCGCTACCGAAACGTCCTCGCGGGAGGCGCGGTCGCGGCCCTCGGCGGTGCGTTCCTGAGCATGGAGGCCACCGCCTCGTTCCAGCAGGGCATGACCGCAGGGCGCGGATTCATCGGCCTCGCGGCGATGATCGTCGGTCGCTGGAGCCCGATCGGCGCCTTCGGAGCGGCTCTGCTGTTCGCATCGGCCCAGGGGCTCGGCCAGTCCATCAAGATCGTGCCGCCGGCCGGCGACCTGGGCGTGATCATGGGCTCGCTGCCCGGACAGTTCTTCGATGCGCTGCCCTACATCGTGACCATCATCGTCCTGGCCGGGCTCGTCGGTCGGAGTGTCCCGCCGGCCGCCGACGGGGTGCCCTACCAGCGTGAGGCGACGAACTGACGGACGACACGGATCGGGACGCCGCGGAGGCGGCGCGACCCGGCGCGAGCCGACCGGGAGCGGGCGCGTCCTCGACCGAGGGGCGGCCGTCGTTCGGCGTCTTCCGCTCCAGGGACGTCAGCGGATGAGGAATCCAAGGAAGATCAGCGCCACCCCGGCGATGGCGATGGCGCCGGCCATGCGAGCCTGGCGGCGCAGCATGGCCATGGCCACCGACGCACCCGTGGTCTCGCCACCGCCGCGCAGGCCGCCGCGCCACGACTCGTAGCGGGCCACGTTGGCGTCCTGCTCCTTCAGGGACTGATAGCGCGACCATGGGCCACGTGCACGCGTGTAGCCCACGACCACGAGCACGACGCCCGCCCCCCAGAGCAGCAGGTTGAGCGGTCCCATCGGTCGGTCTCCCTACTCCGCGGCGTCGAGCCGGGCCCGGACGGCCGCCTGGACGAGCGCGGCGTTGGCCTGGCCGCGAGTCGCCTTCATGACCTGCCCCACGAGGAAGCCGAGCGCCTGCTGCTTGCCGGCACGGTAGTCCGCGATCGCCGCAGGGTTGGCGGCCAGCACCGAGTCCACGGCGGCCCCCACGGCGTCCGTGTCGCTGATCTGGCGGAAGCCCCGTTCGGCGATGACGGCGGACGCCGACTGGCCGGTGGTCGCGTGGACCTCCAGGACGTCCTTGCCGTTGGCCCTCGAGATATCCCCCGAATCCACGGCCGCGATGATGGCCGCGAGCTCCGCGCCGTCGACCCGGGCCGGCGAGTCGGCGGTCGCTGCCTTGCGCAACCGCAGATATTCGCCGGTGACCCAGTTGGCGGCCGACTTCGCCGTGATCGCCGCGTCAGCGGCGAGTGTCGACTCGAAGAGGGCCGTCGCGTCCGGGTCGGCCGCCAGAACGGAAGCGTCGTAGGCACTTAGCCCCATCGCCGACTGATAGCGCACCCGCCGGGCTGCCGGCAGTTCCGGCATCGACGCCCGCAGAGCGGCCAGCCAGGCGCGATCCACGTGGAGCGGCGGCAGGTCGGGCTCCGGGAAGTAGCGATAGTCGTCCGACGTCTCCTTCGAGCGCATGTGATACGTCTCGCCCCGGTCGTCGGACCAACCACGCGTCTCCAGGCGGAGAAGTTCTCCGGCATCGAGCGCAGCCGCCTGCCGGGCGATCTCGAAGTCGATCGCCCGCTCGACGGAGCGGAACGAGTTCATGTTCTTGACCTCGGTCAGCGTCCCGAACGGCTCTGTCCCTTTCAGGCGCAGCGAGACGTTTGCCTCCACGCGCATCTGGCCGCGCTCCATGTCCGCATCGGAGGCCCCGATCGTGCGCAGCAGGAGCTGGAGTTCCTCCGCATACCGACGCGCCTGCTCGGCGGTGCGGATGTCCGGATCCGTGACGATCTCCATGAGCGGCGCGCCCGAGCGGTTGAAGTCGACGAGACTCACCTTGCGGCCCTGTCCATCAGTCGCGTGGATCAGCTTGGCCGTGTCCTCTTCCAGGTGCGCCCGAGTGATCCCGATCGC
>JANONZ010000177.1:0-2508 GCA_031421095.1 Thermomicrobiales bacterium | reverse complement strand
GCCGGCCAGGTCATCGTGACCAACCCGGACATGCTCCACGCGGCGATCCTCCCGCACCACACCAAGTGGTTCCAGCTGTTCGAGCAATTGCGATATATCGTCGTCGACGAACTGCATACCTACCGGGGCGTCTTCGGTGGTCATGTGGCGAACGTCCTTCGACGGCTGCTCCGGATCTGCGCCCACTACGACAGCCATCCGATCGTCATCTGCTGCTCCGCCACGATCGGCAACCCGGGCGAGCTTGCGGAGGCCCTGATCGGTCGTCCGGTCCGGGTCGTGGACCGGACGGGAGCCCCGGCCGGTGAACGGCACCTGCTGCTGGTGGATCCGCCACTCCTGGATCCAGCGACGGGCGCACGCGGGTCGGCGGTCACACTCGCACAGCGCTGGGCCTTGCCGTTCCTGCGGGCCGGACGACAGACCATCGTCTTCGGCCGCTCACGGGTGGCTGTGGAGTTGCTCCTCACCGGACTGCGGGAATCGCTGCGCGAGAGTCGGGGGCCGCGCAGCCGGGTGCGCGGCTATCGCGGCGGCTACCTCCCCACGGAACGCCGGGCGATAGAGCGCGGCCTGCGCAACGGCGAGATCCTCGGTGTCGTCGCAACCAACGCCCTGGAGCTGGGGGTCGATATCGGACGCTTGGACGTGGCCATCGTCGCCGGCTACCCGGGCTCGATCGCCGCCACCTGGCAACAGTTCGGGCGGGCCGGGCGTCGGGCCGGTACGAGCGTGGCGGTGCTCGTGGCCTCGGCCGCGCCAGTCGACCAATACGTCGTGCACCACCCGGAGTTCCTGCTCGACGGGTCACCCGAGGAAGCGCGGGTCGACCCCGACAACCTGCACGTCCTGCTCGCCCACCTGCGGGCCGCGGCGTTCGAACTCCCGTTCGAACCGGGCGAACGATTCGGACCGAACGCCGCCGACGACCTACTCGCGTTCCTGGGCGAGGAGGGCCACGTCCGCCAGGCCGGCGATGGCCGCTGGTACTGGTCCAGCGAGAATTTCCCGGCCTCGGAGATCTCGCTCCGGACCGCCGCGCAGGAAAACGTCGTGATCATCGACACGACCCCGGACCGGCCCAGGGTCATCGGTGAGGTCGACCTCTTTGCGGCCCAGACGCTCGTTCACCAGGACGCGATCTACCTCCACGATTCGGCCCAGTTCCACGTGGATCGGCTGGACTGGGACGAGCGCAAGGCCTATGTCCGGCGGGTGGATGTCGACCATTACACACAGGCGGACCGAGCGGTCACGCTCAAGCCACTCGACGTCTTCGCGGAAGCGGAGGCCGTCGGCGGCCGGCGGTCGCATGGCGAGGTGATGGTTGCGAGCCTCGCGACGATCTACAAGAAGCTCAAGTTCGTGACCAACGAGAACCTGGGCTGGGGCCGGATCCATCTGCCCGAGATCGAACTCCAGACGACCGCCTACTGGCTCACGGCGGAGGGCGTTCGCGACCACTGGCGACGCGACGAACTGGACATCGCGCTGGTCGGCACCGGGCGGGCCATCCAGACCGTGGCGAGCGTCCTGCTCATGGTCGATCCGCGCGACCTTGGCCTCGTCAGCCAGGTCCGCTCGCCGCACCTGGACCAGCCGACGATCTACTTGTACGAATCCGTTCCGGGCGGGGTCGGTCTGGCCGAGCGTCTCTGGGAACGCCATGCCGATCTCCTGGCGGCCGCCGCGGGCCTCATCGCGTCGTGCGGCTGCGATGCCGGCTGTCCGGCTTGCACCGGCCCACGCCTGGAGCCGGATGTGGATGCACGCGCCCTGTCGCTCCGGCTGCTGCGCGAACTGGGCGCGATGGCCCCCGCGGCTGCCACATGAGGCAACGAACATGATCGACGGTGGACGCACCCTTGCCGGCCGTCTGGAACGCTATCGTGCCGCGACAAGCGGCCTCGCGATCCGCACGGTGGTGGCGGAACGGGCGGACGACCTCGCGATCCGATTGGCCGACGCCGTCGGAGGCGAAGTGGTCCGCACCCGCGAAGGTGTCATCGTCCGGTGCGAGGCACCGTCCCGGGCGTTGCCTGTCGACCGTGCCCGCCTGGCCGTGCTCCCGGGCCAACCGCCGGTCGGGACGCCGCTGGTCTGCCTGGACACGGAGACGACCGGCCTGGCGACTGCCGCGGGGACCGTGGCCTTCCTCGTCGGATTGGGCTGGTGGGAAGGAGACAAGTTCCGCCAGATCCAGCTTCTGCTCCCCGATCACGGGGAGGAACGCGCCCTGCTGACGGCCCTCGCCGCGACGATCCCGCCGACCGCCTGGCTCGTGACATACAACGGTCGAAGCTTCGATTGGCCGCTCCTTGTGGCCCGCCATCGACTAGCCCGGCGGGCCGCCCCGGTCCATGACGGCCACCTGGACCTGCTGCCGATCGTGCGGCGGCTCTTCCGCCACCGGATGCCGGACGCACGGTTGCGCACGGCGGAGGCGTCACTGCTGGGTCTCGTTCGTACGGGCGACGTCGATGGCTGGGAGATCCCGGGCCGCTATCT
>JANONZ010000176.1:0-2088 GCA_031421095.1 Thermomicrobiales bacterium | reverse complement strand
GACGATCGCCCTGGTGGCGGTCCTGATCGCCGCTCTCGTGCTGGCGGGGATCCAGGCGCGTGGCGCCGGCCTGCAGTGGGGGGACGTGCCGTTCATCGTGGTCGGCGTCGTGCCCGGCGCGATCGTCGGCGGGCGGTTCGGGTATGCGCTCCTCCACCTCGACTACTACGCGCGTAGGCCAGATCTCCTGCTCGATCCGAGCCTGGGCGGCCTCGAACTCGGCCTCGGAGTCGTGGGCGGAGTCCTGACGGGCGTCTACCTGGCGCGCTTGCTGGGGACGGCGGCCGGCCGCTGGTTGCACGTTGCCACGGCCCCGGTCCTCCTCTCGCTGGGTGTCGGCAAGCTGACCCTCGTGCTGACCGGCTCGGGTCAGGGCGTCCCGAGCGATGCCGTCTGGGCCACGGCCTACGTGGGCCCCGGACCGTGGGGGTCCCTGGCGCCGGCTCTGCCTTCGATACCGTCACAGGCGTTCGAGGGCATCGCGATCCTGCTCGTCCTCGTCGGCCTGACGGTGGCCGTGGGGCTTGGTGCATTCGGCAGACGCGATGGCCGCCTCTTCTTTGTCGGGATCGGCCTGTGGGCGCTCGCACGAGCGGCCGTCTCGACGACGTGGCGAGACCCGATCGTGGCAGCCGGACTTCAAGCGGGCGGGCTCATGGCGCTCGGGATCGCGGCAGGCTGCCTGGCGCTACTCGTGTACCTGACGGTCCGCCGGCGCCGACCGACCTCCGCGAGCGACGCCCCCGGCGAGGTGAGCTGGCCGGATCCGATGGCGCGTCCCAGGTTCTGAGCACGGTACGCCGCGTGCCGTATCGCGCCGACGGAGTATCGTGAGCCTTCTTCCCGAGAGACGTCGACCGACGGACCGGTCGACACGCCACAAAGAGGTCGAATCCGATGACACAGGTCGCAGAGCCAGGTACCGCCCGATCGGACACCGCGAGCACGGATCGAGTCAGCCACTGGATCGACGGGCGGTTCGTGCCTGGCATGTCGGGACGCGAGGGCCCCGTTTACGACCCTGCGACCGGTCAGGTGGCGAGGTACGTCGACTTCGCCTCGGTGGATGAGGTGGCCATAGGGGTCGCAGCCGCGAGGGCGGCGTTTCCGGCCTGGCGGGCGACCTCGCTGTCGAAGCGGACCGACATCATGTTCAAGATCCGGAACCTGATGGAGGCGCACCGAACCGAACTCGCCGCGCACCTGACCGCCGAACATGGGAAGGTCCCCTCCGACGCCCTTGGCGAGATCGCCCGCGGCATAGAGAACCTCGAGTTCGCGACCGGTATCCCGAGCCTGCTCAAGGGTGGGTACAGCGAGCAGGTCTCCGGTGGCGTGGATGTCTACCAGATCCGCCAGCCGCTGGGCGTGGTCGCCGGCATCACCCCGTTCAACTTCCCGGCGATGGTCCCGATGTGGATGTTCGCAACGGCGATCGCGACCGGCAACACGTTCATCCTGAAGCCGTCGGAGAAGGACCCGTCCGCGGCCAATTTCATGGCCGAGCTGCTGGCCGAGGCGGGCGTCCCGGACGGCGTGTTCAACGTCGTCCACGGCGACAAGGTCGCAGTCGATGCCATCCTCGCGCACCCGGACATCGCCGCCATCTCGTTCGTCGGGTCCACGCCGATCGCCCGATACATCTACGAGACGGGCACGAAGGCCGGCAAGCGCATGCAGGCACTGGGTGGCGCCAAGAATCACATGATCGTGCTGCCGGACGCGGATATCGACATGGCGGCGGACGCGGCGATCTCGGCCGGCTACGGCTCGGCCGGGGAGCGTTGCATGGCCATCGCCACGATCGTGGCGGTGGGCGACGTCGCGGATCCCCTGGTCGCCGCGATCAAGGATCGATTGCCCAGGATCAAGGTGGGCCCCGGCTCCGACCCGACCTCCGAGATGGGTCCGCTCGTCACCAAGGTCCACCGCGACAAGGTGGCGTCGTACCTGGACAGCGGGCCGGCCCAGGGCGCCACGGTCGTCGCGGACGGTCGGGATCACCCGCTCTACAAGGATTCCGAGGGGTTCTTCCTGGGGGCTTCGCTGCTCGATCACGTGACCCCGTCCATGGACGCCTACTGCGAC
>JANONZ010000175.1:0-5730 GCA_031421095.1 Thermomicrobiales bacterium | reverse complement strand
GCCCACCTGGCCGGCATCGGTGGGTCGCAGTTCCAGCTTCAGACCATGCGTGCGGACGTGCCAGGCACCCTCGTCGGCGGCCGGACCCGTCCAGCCCCGTTCGCGATCGAAGCGGAGGTCGGCATCGGGCCACGCTGCGGTCGCCAGGGGGGAACCGAGGGCCGCCGGGTGCGGTCGGTCGACGATCCGCTCGCCGAAGCGCTCAAGGCGCGCCCCACCGCCCAGGTCCAGCAGCTCGATCTCCGACGCATCAAGGGTGGCCACCCGCAGAGCGTACGGCAGCGATGTCGGGGGCGGGTCGTCGTCGGGTCGTCACCGGGCTTCCGTCGGACCGGAGCCGGCAACATTCATCGGTGCTTGCCTGCACCAGAGGCGTCCCTGTCAGGTCCAGTGCAAGGTACGTACTAGTACTATCGGGCTCCGCCGGGGACCAGACAGCGGATGGAGCATCATTCGACATTTCGCCGCATCGCCACCCGGATCCACGTGAACACGCGCCGTTCGGCGGCTCGCGGTCAATCGCTGGTCGAGTTCACACTGATCCTGCCGATCATGATGATCGTGCTGCTGTTGGTCGCCGATTTCGGCCGCCTGTTCGCTGCCGGGATCACCATCGAATCAGCCGCGCGAACGGCGGCCGAGGTCGCGGCGGCCGAATACAACCGAGCCGGAACCCCGATCGACTACCCCGCCATTCATCGCAGCGCGTGGTCATCCGTCTGTGACGAGGCCTCGAAGCTACCCAATGCCACCCCCGGGGGGACCGGGCAATGCGACGGCCTGCCGACCGTCGTCTGCGTCCACGACGGAGCCGACGGCGGCTGCGGCAACGTGTACAACGCCGCTTCGGGGGTTCCGGCGGGGTGCCCGGGCCTCGTTGCCGGTAATCGACCGTCGAATGCGCAGGCCCTTGGCTCCGAGAGCAAGTACGTCGAGGTCCGTGTGTGCTACCGGTTCAACACGATCTTCCAGATCACGCTCCCGTCGATCGGGGGGCCGTTGTCGTCTCTCGGCGGTGACTTCTTCATCGAGCGCGCGCGCGTCTTCACCGTGGCGGACTATTGATGGCCCCTCGTACGCGCGCCTGGCGATGTCGGACTGGCACTTCGCGTGGCCAGGCCCTCACTGAGTTCGCCCTGGTCTTCCCGATCGCGATGCTCGTGATCGTCGGGATCGTCGTCCTCGGGATGTATGTCTTTTACCAGCAACAGCTCACGAACCTCGCTCGCGAGGCCGCGCGGTACGCTGCGATCCACAGCTCGACAGCCCCCTGCCCGACGTCATCGTGGCGCGATTCGCAGGCGTCACTGTGGACCTATCCCTTCCACTGTGACGGACCCAACCGTCCCGGCGACCCCTACCCGTGGCCACGCATGACCGAACACGCGCGCAGCTTCGCCTGGGGCTTGAACCCCAGCATCATCCACATCAACGCGTGCTGGTCGGGCTACCGGCCCGTCGGCAGCGCCGGCGGGGTTGCCGCAGACTTTCCCGCGATGGACACCAGTGTCAGCCCTCCCGTAGCTAACACGTTCCTGCAATGCACGATCGACGGGATCGACCCAGTGACGAATTCGCAGGCCCTCGGATGTCGCTCGAGGATGACCACGGCAGCGGACGATCCAGCTAGCAACATCCCGGGCAACCAGATCACTGTCTATGCGTGCTTCCAGTGGATCCCGCCGCTTGCCGGCGTCTTGATGCTCCCCTCACAGGTCACCATGAAGGCCGTCATCACCGAGGTCATCCAGAGGCAGCAATGATCACTTCAGCCAATATCCGCTCTCGGACCCATCAGCATGGGCAGATGCTCGTCATCTTCGCCGGTGCGCTGATCCTGATCCTGGTGGTCGCCGCCCTCGTGGTAGATCTGGGCCTCGTGTTCATGGAGCGTCGGCAACAGCAGAACGCAGCCGATCCGGGTGCCGTCGCCGCGGCCCGATACATCCAGACGAAAGACACCGGCCAGATGTGGAATGCCGCGTGCTTCTACGCCGTGCAGAATGGCTTCGCTCCGCGAAGGTCCGACACCAACGCCAAGTGTGACCCGACGCTGCCTGATGACGGGTCGATCGTGGCCATGAAATACCCGCCGAGCGTGGCCGCGGCGGAGTTCGCGGGCGATCCTGGATTCGTCGAGGTGACCGTCCGGCGTCCCCACCAGAGCTTCTTCGCCGGCGTCATCGGCATGCCCACGATCAATGTGTCGACCTCCGCGGTGGCGGCCTGGGATACCAACGCTGGGGGGACCAGTTCCCTGGTCGCGCTCAAGGCGACGGGCTGCTCCACGGCGAAGATCCACGGTGGCGGCTCGGGGGGTGGCGTGGATATCTTTGCGGCGCCCGGGGTGGACCCGGCCGTCGGTGGGTATGTCCAAGTGAACTCGGACTGCGGCGCCGTCCTGGGCTCGGACGACCTGTGCACCTCCGGCTCGTCGAGCGCCATGACCATCGCCGGCGGCACGTATCTCCGGTCGAATACTGTCTACATCCAGGGCGCATGCACGCAGAGCGGTTCGTCCGGGACGGTCCTCGCCACGTTCGACGAACAGGCGGCATATGTCGGCGATCCACTGGCGCTGATTCGACCGCCCTCGCCTGCGGATCTCACACTTCGCCAGTGTCCGGTCGGCCCCTCGAGTTCGCCGACCAACCCCAAGAAATGCAACCTGCCGGCCGGCGACGTCACGCTCGAGCCCGGCACGTACTACGGCGGATGGCAGATCGGCAACGGTACGAAGCTGCGTCTCAATCCGGGGATCTACATCCTTGCCGGCGGCGGCATCTCGCAGACCGGCGGCATCACGGAAGCGGTGGCCTCGGGCCGCGTTCTCATCTACGGCACCGATTCCCCGGCCTGCGCAATCGGGGGGTCGGCCTCTGTGGCCTGCCAGCAGGAGTTCAACTTCACCGCCAACACGACGCTCAACCTGCGCGGTCTGGACAAGAGCACACCCTGCCTGCCATACGGGAACACCGGATGCCCATTTGGCGGGCTGTTGTTCTGGCAGGACGCGCACGCCAGCGGGGCGGGAACGGCCAACGCGGACATCGACATTGCCGGCTCCGGCAGCCTGTACGTCGAGGGTACGATCTACACGGCGAAGGGCAACGTGAAGATTACGGGTAACAGCCTGGGCACGGGCTGCACGCCGGATGCCCTGGGGAACACGAACTGCGCCGCCGTGCAGATCATCTCGTACACCTGGGAGGTCGGTGGTGGCGGCATCCTGAGGATGCCGTACGACCCCAGCAAGTTCTACGACCTGAAGCTGAAGGGTCTCGTTCGCTAAAGGTGGCCGGCAACAGTCGGGCAGGCGCTCGCGTGACCAGAGAGTCGCCAAGAGTCGTGGATGATCCCGGGTCGGGCCCGTCGACGAATGACTGACTGCCGAGCGGCCACCAGTACGAAGGTCGGATACCCACGGCCTTACTTGAGTGCGACGCTCCGTCCATGCACAAACGAGTCGTTGCCGTCCCGCTCTGGTTCGTCTCCGTCTGGATGATGTACGGGCTGGTCGCGTACTTTGCCGGCCTGCCATCCGACGGGGGCGCCATCCTCGGAGCGCTGAGCGCGGCGTTCGTCTGGATGGATCCGACGGGTGCCCTGTGGGGTGGACGGTCGCAACCGTCAGCCTCGGGGCGTGGGTCGGATGTTCTGGAGCCGGCGACGCGACCCTCCTGAGGCGGTCCGACCCCGGGTTGGCCATCGCGCCGCCTTCGGGTATGATGCCGATCGCCGCTGGCTCCCAGTCGCCGCGGTCTCGGACTTCGTCGCGGACCTGGAACACCCGCGAGCCAACGGACCCGTGACCGAGACGACATGGAACCGGCGACGTCGGGCGGCTAGCTCAGCTGGTTAGAGCACTTGCTTGACATGCAAGAGGTCACTGGTTCGAGTCCAGTGTCGCCCACCACATCCTGGAAATGCGTCGAGCGCCCGAGTCGACTCGGCTCGCGAAGGCGGGTGGGACCGCGGGAGAGAGCCTCTCGTCCTGTCGATGGGCGAGGGGTTTCGTGATTCTCTGGAGGCCTGTGACACGATGAGCGACGAAGAAGCGGTCGAACCGATCGAGCTGTTCGAGGCGCCACAACGGGGCTCGGCGGATGAGCTGCTCGACGCGGGCGCCCACAGCGAGCTCGATGCGATGCGCCATTCCGCCGCGCATGTCATGGCCGAGGCCGTGCTGGATCTCTTTCCCGGGACGAAGCTTGGCATCGGGCCCGCCATCAACGATGGGTTCTACTACGACTTCCAGCTGTCGCGGCCGCTGACTCCGGACGATCTCTCAGCGATCGAAGCGCGGATGGCCGTGAGCGTGGCCGCGGATCACTCGTTTCAGCGTCGCGAGCTGGCCCCCGCCGACGGTCGAGCCTTCTTCGTGGAGCGCGACCAGCCGTTCAAGGTGGAGATCCTCGACGACCTGGTGACGAAGTCGGAGCGCGACGGTACACCCATGCCGCCGACGACGATCTATGAACACGGTCCGTTCGTCGACCTGTGCAAGGGCCCCCACGTGGCGTCCACGGGTGGGATCGGACCGTTCAAGCTGCTGGCCGTTGCGGGCGCGTACTGGCGCGGCGATGAGAAGCGCCCCATGCTCCAGCGCGTCTACGGCACGGTCTGGGCGACGCAGGAAGAACTCGATCGGCATCTGTGGCGACGCGAGGAGGCCAAGAAGCGCGATCACCGTCGCCTCGGTGTCCAGCTCGACCTGTTCAGCTTCCATGACGTCAGCCCGGGCGCCCCGTTCTGGCACCCGAAGGGCTGGACGCTGTATCGCACCCTGGAGGGAGCGATGCGTGAGCTCCAGGCTTCGCGCGGCTACCAGGAGATCTACACGCCCCCGCTCGTCCATCGGAAGCTGTGGGAACAATCGGGCCATTGGGACCTCTATCGGGAGCACATGTTCCTCGTCGAGGCGGAAGGCCAGACGTTCAGCCTCAAGCCGATGAACTGCCCGGAATCGACCTTCATCTACAGCAGCAAGGTCCGCTCGTATCGCGACCTCCCATTGCGCCTGGCCGAGTACGGCAAGCTGCATCGCAACGAACTGTCCGGGGCGCTGTCCGGCTTGACGCGCGTGCGCCATTTCGTGACGGATGACGGCCACATCTACGTGCGTCCCGATCAGATCGGCACGGAGATCGAGGCCCTCCTTGGCGAGATCCGCGAGGCGTACAGCTGGTTCGGCCTGGAGCCGAAGCTGACCTTCGGGACCCGCCCGGACAAGGCGCTCGGCGATCCTGCCCTGTGGGATCACGCGGAGGGCCTCATCAAGGAGGCTCTGGAGCGTTCCGGCGCGAGTTACCGGATCAAGGAGAAGGACGGCGCGTTCTACGCTCCCAAGATCGATATCCAGATCGAGGATGCGCTCGGCCGCGAATGGCAGACGGCGACCATCCAGGTCGACTTCGTCATGCTTCCGGAACGGTTCGACCTGCACTACGTCGACGAAGAGGGCAAGCTCCAGCGCCCGGTCGCCATCCACCGCGCCATTTACGGGTCGCTGGAGCGCTTCATCGGCGTCATCACGGAGCATTTCGCGGGTGCCTTCCCGCTCTGGCTGGCACCGGTCCAGGCCGTCGTCATCCCCATCGCCGATCGACACACGGACGCAGCGCAGGAGCTGGCCGGCGTGCTTCGCTCGCGCGGCCTGCGGGTGGAGGTGGATGGATCCGACAACCGGATGCAGAACAAGATCCGCCTGGCCCAGGGGCAGAAGATCCC
>JANONZ010000174.1:0-3717 GCA_031421095.1 Thermomicrobiales bacterium | reverse complement strand
CATCGTGAATGCTCGCTCACGGCAGGTGCTGGGCGAAGACCGCCTTGAGCTCCTCCGCGTTGCGAATCCCGAAATGGACGTCGAGGACCGACCCGTCCGGACCCACCATGATCATCGGGGTCGATGGCGGCGAGAGCACCTGGTCACCGAAGGCGGCAGCCAGCGACCGGGCGACCTCGCGCGATGCGACGACGAAGGCCCAGTCGAAGCCCTCCTTGGCGGAATACGCGGCGAGCGCCTCCGGCTGCTCGTTCGGGTCGACATCGACGCTCACGTAGACGACGGCGCCGGGCGGCATCGCCGCGAGCGCGGCCGCTGCCTCGCGCTGCTGGATCCGACAGTTCGCGCACCAGATCGCCATTGGCTCGATGACCACAAGCTTGCCGCGAAGCTCGTCGATCGTGAACTCCTTCCCGGTTCGCACATCACGCAACAAGGTCGTGCGCCAGACCTGGCCTGTGCCGGTCGAGGCGCTCACGACGGGGCCGGCCGAGGCGCTGCGGACGATGCCGGTGGTGCCGGCCGTACAGGCGGCCGCGACGAGGGCGAGAACGATGAGCCCGACGAGCGCCGAGGGCAGCGGTCGTAGACGGCTGGTCACGGTGCCGTCCAGATGGTCGTCTCCGGGGCGAACGCAGCCCACGCGAACCAGAAATGGTTGCCGTGGGTGATTGGCGTGAGCCTCGTCCCGGCGAGCTGGCCCGCCGTGGCGAGCCCGGAGACCGACCAGGTCGAGCCAGTCTCGCGGTCGTTGATCGGCGCGCCATCTCCACCCTTGCGTTCGAAGGTCAGCTTTCGGCCGATTGCCTCGGGACGGAAGACGCCGGTGGCGCCGATGTCCTGGCCCTCGTCGATCGCCGAAGTATCCAGCGCAGAGGCGGTTCCGGGGACCCAGAAGACGACCACAGGCTGGCCGGCGACGGTCGCCGTCGCGACCCCGACCTTGCGCAGCTCCGAGAACGGGAAGGCGACGGCATCCGCGCCAGTCCCGAGCGCCACGACCCGCTCTTTCGGAGCCACCCGTCCGTCGATGACGCCCGTGAAGAGGAAGGGCTTCTCGTCGACTTTGTCGTACCCGACATAGGGGTTGCGGCCGTAATCGCGCTGCGCGCCGGTGTCGCGGCTGAGGACGTCTCCGGCCGGGTGTGCGGCGGCAAACTCGGCGATCGACACGATCTGTGCGGGGGCGAAGGTGAGACGCTTCCCCGTCAACCCTCCGACGATCGCGTCACCGGTGGCCTGCTGCCACCAGCTCTCTGTCTGGCGGTCGTACATCACGAGGTCGCTGTAGCGCAGATTGCCGGTCGTGCCGAAATCGTAGACCGTCCCGCCGAGCTCACGCTCGAAGACGAGGGCGGTGTTGCACAGCGGGCAGAACGTGACGACGATCGGGATGCCGCCGAGCGTGTCGTTGACGATCTCGTGCCAGATCAGGATCGCGAGCGGTTAGGCGCGAGCGACTCCAGCGGCCTCCACGCTGATGACCGGCGAGCGGTCGCTCAACCAGGCACGGGCCGCAGCGATGGACTCGAACTTCGGCGCGTCGATGGGCGGGATGCCGTCCTTCGGTGGGCCGCCACCGATGAAGTCGCCGAAGTCGACGCTCGATTTCGTGAAATCCGTCTTCCAGCCGTCGGTCGAGACCCGGAGAGCGTCGAGGCTCTGTGCGCCCGTGGCTTGCGGGGCGTCTCCGCCTGTCGGAGTCTGCACACCCGACGTGGCTGGGGCGACCGCGGCCGGCTGGCAGGCTGCCGCCACGAAGGCGATGACGAGACTGCCGGCGAACGACCCGCGGAACATCATGGCTGAACGCTACGCGAGACTGTGGCGCCCCGCTGTGTCGAACCTCACAACGACTCGTCTCCCTGCACGGCCCCGGCGCCGACCCGTCCGGCGCCCTGCCACCGGTGGAGTAGCTCACCGTCCCGATGGCCCGTGATCCGGGCGCTCGTCGTCAAGGTCAGTGTGCTCCGGGCCATCGCCCTCGGCAACCTCGGCCAGGAGCTCCGCATCGCGGATGACCACCTGGTGATGCCCGGTTTCGAGGAGCCCCCGCCGCCGGAAGTCTACCAGCGTGTGGGCGAGCGTCTCGCGCGTCGTGCCGACCATCTCGGCCAGCTCCTGCTGGGTCAGGCGGGCCTGGATGAGCGTGCCGCGCTCAGTGCTGACGCCGAACCGCTGGCCAAGGTCGAGCAGCTTCCGGGCCAGCCGCTGGTCGACGCGCTGGTAGGCCATCGCCTCCAGCTCGCGCTCGGCGGTCTGGAGCCGCCTGGAAAGGTGGCGGATGACGTTGACCCCGATGCTTGGGTAGCGCTCGATGAGGCGGCGGAGATCGTCCGGCGTGATCGTGCAGATCACACCCTCGTCGATCGCCTCCGCATACGCCTCCGGAAGCCGATCCTGGCCCAGCAGGCTCATGTCACCCAGGATGGTGCCTTTCTCGTAGATGTCGAGGGTCAACTGCTTGCCGTCCGGCGACATGCGGTAGACGCGCACGCGGCCCTTCTTGATGATGTGGATCCGGTCGGGCGGGTCGTCCGGAGAGAGGATCCGTTGACCGCGGACGCAGTGCGTCATCGTCGTGGCATGGCCGATGGCCGTGATGTCGGCGTCGGAGAGGCCCGCAAAGAGCGCGAGCTCGCTGAGGAGGCCGAGCTTCTCCGAGAAGGAACGCGTGCGGGAGGAGGTGGTCATCTCGTTCGGTCCACCATGACGATACGGTTCGCGGCGAAGAGCGGTCCCACCGCGATCCCGAGCCGATGATAGAGCGCTGCCGGCAGGCCGAGGTCGCCGAGGTAGAGCCGGCCCGCTCGCGCGGCACCATCGTCGGTCAGCAGCCCAGACTTCGGGAGGGCGAGTGTGAGGGTCGCCTTGGCCGCGATCGCGATCCCCGAGGTCGAACCTGTATCGGGATCGACCCCCGACGGCAGGTCCAGACTGACGACCGGTCGCCCGGCTCCGACCACGAACCCGATCAAACGCTCGGCCTCGCCCCGAGGCGCATCGTGGATGCGGTATCCCAGAACGGCATCGACGACGACGTCGGCACGTGACAGGAGGGCCTCGAGGGCATCGTCGGTCAGGTCGTACGTGGCGACGCAGCACTCCGCGCCCATCGCGATGAGCGTCGCGAGCTGGTGGCGCGCCGTCTCTGTCATCCGCAGCGCCGGACGCGCCAGGACCACGCGGACGCGCGCGCCCCGGTTGAAGAGGTGGCGCGCCGCGACCAGTCCTCCGCCGCCGTTGTTGCCCGGACCGACCGCCACGACGACGTTCCGGCCGGTGAGGTCCCCGCCGATCTCGAGCCGGACGACCTCCGCGAGGTGAGACCCTGCCAGCTCCATCATCTGGAGGAGCGTCACCCCGAAGTCCTCGATCGCCGATCGGTCGACCTCCGTCATCTGGGCCGCGGTGACGCCAGGGACGTCCGAGGCGCGAACGATCGGGACAGGGATGGCGTCGGGCACGATCTCGGGTCGCATGAGGATCGTATGCGGCAGTCAGGCCGCCGGGCCACCCGCGATCAGCGCGTCCAGCTCCGACCGCGATGGTTCGATCATGACGCGACCACCTGGAGTGACCACCACGGGGATCGCACGGATCCCGGCCGCATCCAGCCGCGCCTGGGCGATGGGATCGGAGCCGAGATCGACGTAGTCGTATCGGACGCCCTGGGCATCGAGATGGCGCTTCACGGTGCCGCAATCGGGGCACCAA
>JANONZ010000173.1:0-2490 GCA_031421095.1 Thermomicrobiales bacterium | reverse complement strand
GTTGGTCCGCGCCGACATCTCGATGATCGCGGTGACGTCGTCGGCGTACTCCGCAAGGGCCATGACATGGTCGGGGATGTCCGCCTCGATCGGACCGGACGGTCCCGGCCGCTGCGCGGGTCCCAGTCTCGTGACGGCCGTGACCGCCTCCGCCGGTCCGAACCAGCGGGCCATCGCCTCCACCAGGATCCCGAGGGCCATGATGTTCTGGCCGCTGAGATGCCGCTGCCAGCGCCAGAAATCGCCCGGTTTGCCGGGCGCGCTCGCGTCCCAGCTGACCCGGGCGTGCCGGACCCGACCGATCGCGCCGTCGTGCAGCAGCCGGGCGATGGTGCCGTCAGCCCACGACGAGAACGTTGCCGGGACGACCATCGCGACGAGCTCCGGGTGCGACCGCGAGGCCGCGAGCATGGCCCGGGCATCGTCGGCGGTGGCGGCCATGCGGGCCTCCGTGAGGACGTGCTTGCCTGCGGCGAGCGCGGCGATCGTGACCGGTGCGTGCAGGCACGGCCAGGCGCCCACGAGGACCGCGTCGACCCCCGGGTCGCGCACGAGCGCACGCCAGTCATCGAATGTGCGCTCGATCCCGAGATCCGCCGCCGTCCGCTGCGAGGATGCCGGGGAGCTGTTCGCGAGGGCAACGACCTCGACGCCTTCGATGGCGCGGAAGCGCGGGAGGTGCTCAGCCCGCACGATCCGCCCGGCCCCCACGATCCCGATCCTGATCGGCTCGTTCATCCGTCCGCCGCCGCTCCTTTCGTCTTCGGGCCGACCCAGCCGAGGCGGCGCGACAGCTGGTCGGCGGCGCTCCGGATGATAGCCCCGGCGCCTGCCTCCTTGTCCGCGTCGGTGCGGTTGTCCGGCCAGGTCGCGATGAGGTCGCCGACGACCCGCCCGCGCGCGTCGTGGATCGGGGCCGAGACACCGACCGCGCCCTCGTACCGCTCACCGTGGCTCACGACGTAGCCGCGCCGCCGGGCTGCATCGAGCTCGTCGCGCAGGCGCGCCTTCGATAGCGGCGTGCGGCCAGGGATCGGGTCCGGCAGGCGTTCCAGGATCGCGGCCTGCTCGTCGGGCGGGAGGAACGCCAGGATGCCCTTGCCGGACGAGCCCAGATGGAGGTCGCTCCAGTCGCGCAGGGACTCCCACAGGTAGCGGATGGGGTGGCTCGTTTCGACGGCATCGACGGCGGAGAACTGGCGACGGACCGGGTCGTACAACGCCAGCACCACGGTCTCGCCGATCGCGGCCGACGCACTCTCCAGGATGGGCCGGCCCACCCGCCGCACGTCGAGGTGCTCCGCGACCAGCAGTCCGATCCGCGCGAGATCTGGCCCGACCCGGAAGCGGCCGGGCTCATCCGCCGGTGACAGCAGGCCGAGACCGGCCATGTCGTGGAGGATCCGGTGGGCGGCACTGCGCGGGATGGCGGTCGCCCGGGCGAGGTCCCGGACGCCCCATTCGCCCTGGTCGGCGAACGCCTCCAGGACCTGGACCCAGCGAGTCATCGGCCCTTTTGGGCCGGCGCGCGCCGGTACGGCCGGGTTCGGGGACGTTGACCCTGGGGCGTTCCGCATGGCACCATAGAGAGTAGCAGTATTACGGGACTCTTGTCCCGGTTTACCGGACGGCATCCAGGATGCCCATTCCGGCCACCGCTCGATATGGAGGTCCCTGGCCCGTGGCCGTCACCGACGCCGACGTCGCCGCCCCGACATCTCCGGCTCGCCGGCCTGATGCCGCCACGCTCGATGCCGTTGCGCGCCGGATCCTGTGGATCGCCGCCCGGATGATCCACCAGGCGAACCACGTCCGGCCCAGCACCGACGGGATCAAGGTCGGCGGCCATCAGGCCTCGAGCGCGTCGGTCGTGTCCATCCTGACCGCGTTGTATTTCCGCTGGCTACGGGCTGGCGACCTCGTTGCGATCAAGCCGCACGCCTCACCGGCCTACCATGCCCTCCAGTACCTGCTCGGCAACCTGGACGGCGCGATGCTGCCGCGCCTGCGCGAGTTCGGTGGTCTGCAGTCGTACCCATCGCGCACCAAGGACCCCGACCCGGTGGACTTCTCGACGGGTTCCGTGGGACTCGGGGCCGTGGCGCCCATGTTCGCCGCGCTGGCGGACCGCTACCTGCGCCTTCACTTCCACGACACGATCGCCCTGCAGCCCGACCGCCGCTTCGTCGCGCTCGTGGGCGACGCGGAGCTCGACGAGGGCAACGTCTGGGAGGCGATCCTGGAGGATGCCCTGGGCGGCCTGGGCAACGTGACCATGATCGTGGACCTCAATCGCCAGAGCCTGGACCGCGTGATCCCGGGCATCCGGATCCGGCGGGTGGAGAATATGTTCGCCGCGGCCGGCTGGCATGCGATCGAGGCGAAGTACGGCCGGCGGCTCAGCGAGCGCTTCGCGATGCCGGGCGGCGAGACGCTGCGCGAACGGATCGACGAGATGCCCAATGAGGACTACCAGATCCTCATCCGGCG
>JANONZ010000172.1:0-6241 GCA_031421095.1 Thermomicrobiales bacterium | reverse complement strand
CACGCCGGCATCATCGTCGTCGATCGTCACGGAGACGCCATCGACGCGGTTGCCATAGGCATCGAGAGCCAGGACCTTGACGGCCGCCCCGGTCGCAAGCGAGCTCGTGATGGGGTTATTGAACTTGGTGTCGACCGGCTGGCCGTTGAACGCGTTTTGCGCATCGGCGAAGTGCAACGCCGTGGCTGCAGCCGGCTGGACGGGGAACCCCACCGAGGTCGAGGAGACCGTCCCCGTGACGGTGAGGGTGGCAGCCGCCTGGGATAGATAGGACGTCACCCACGCGGTTCCGACACCGTCGACCCAGGACAGGGTGGCCACCGGTGCCTGCACTGCGCCGTTCGGCGATGCCGCCAGAGCCGTGCCCGACAACGTTGCAGGGCCGACGAAGCCGGTCAATACTCGGTCGCGTCGGTCGTACGCCGTCACCCTGATCTCAAATGACGTCCCCGCCGTCGCCGTCGCGGGCACGGGGATACCGAAGTGGTCGAGACCGTTGGCAGGGCCGCCGGCCCCGAACACGTCAGCAGGGCGACCGGCGCCGCTGATCAGCAGTCCGGCAAGGATCACGATCGCTCCGAACACGGCAAGCAGCCGGCGGGGCATGGCTGACATTCGTCTTGCCGATGTCAGTGTGGTCGCTTGTCTCACGTCGGTTTCCCCCTATTACATCCAACAATGAACCGACTCAGAACGTCGGCACCGCTCGGCAGGCGAGACCTGTCTCGGTCCCCGAGGATACGACAGTCACGGCGCGTCGTCAGGACCATCTAGTCTATCGCAATCACCCGGACTACTCGGTTCCGAACAGGACGTGTTGCCTGAGCGCACCGGTAGGACGGCAGCAAGGGTCCCCGGCCGACGGGACCTTGTCATCGAGCCTCGGAGTCGATCGCCGGAAGTGGACCGGTTTGCGACTGTGCGCGGGACGCTACGTGCGCGGGGCGCGACGGGAGTGGCCCGTCCCGGAGGTCAGACCTCCTTGAACTCGCCCTCGACGGGCTCCTCGGCACCGGCCGAGCCCGCCCCGGCCGAGCCCGCACCGGCCGAGTCCGCATCGGCCGAGTCCGTCCCATCGGGGCTCCCATCGGTCGAGTCACCGGGCGCGCCCGCCGACGCTGCCTGGTAGGCCGCCGTCGACACCCGCTGGAGCGTTTCCGCAAGCGACGACATGCCGGTCTTGACCGCCGCGAAATCGGAACCCTTGAGGGCGTCCCGAAGCGACGTGACCTGACCCTCGACCTGGGCCTTGTCCTCCGCCGAAACCTTGTCGCCGAGGTCCTTGATCGCCCGCTCCGCCTGGAACGTGAGGGCCTCGGCCTGGTTCCGGGTCTCGACTTCCTCGCGTCGCTGGCGGTCTTCCTCCGCGTGCTCCTTGGCGTCGCGCACCATCTGGTCCACGGCGCTCTTGTCCAGCATGGACGAGGCGGTGATGCGGACCTGCTGCTCCTTGCTGGTCGCCCGGTCCTTGGCCTTGACGTCCAGGATGCCGTTGGCATCGATATCGAAGGTGACCTCGACCTGGGGGATGCCGCGCGGGGCCGGCGGGATCCCGTCGAGGATGAAGCGACCGAGTGTCTTGTTGTCGGCCGCGAAGTCGCGCTCGCCCTGGAGGACGTGGATCTCGACCTGCGACTGCGAATCGGATGCTGTCGAGAAGACCTGCGACTTGGACGTCGGGATCGTCGTGTTCCGCTCGATGAGCTTGGTCATGACCCCGCCGAGCGTCTCGATGCCGAGCGACAACGGCGTCACGTCGAGGAGCAGGACGTCCTTGACGTCACCCGCCAGGACGCCGGCCTGGATCGCAGCGCCGATGGCCACGACCTCGTCCGGGTTGACGCCCTTGTGCGGCTCCTTGCCGCCGAACATCGCCTTGACGGCTTCCACGACGGCCGGCATCCGGGTCATGCCACCGACGAGGATGACCTCATCGATCTCGGCGGGCTTGAGCCCGGAGTCCTTCATCGCGGCGAGGACCGGTCCCTTGGTCTTCTCGATCAGATCGGACACCAGGTCCTCGAGCTTGGCCCGGCTGAGCGAGATGACCAGGTGCTTCGGCCCGGTCGCGTCAGCGGTGATGTACGGCAGGTTGATCTCCGTCGTTGCTGTCGACGACAGCTCGATCTTCGCCTTCTCAGCGGCCTCCTTGAGGCGCTGGAGGGCCTGCTGATCCTTGGCCAGGTCGATGCCCTGGTCCTTCTTGAACTCGGCCAGCAACCAGTCGATCACGCGCTGGTCGAAGTCGTCGCCGCCGAGATGCGTGTCGCCGTTGGTCGCCTTGACCTCGAAGACACCCTCGCCAAGTTCGAGGATGGAGATGTCGAACGTCCCGCCGCCCAGGTCGTAGACGGCGATCTTCTCGTCACCCTTCTTGTCCAGGCCGTACGCCAACGCGGAGGCAGTCGGCTCGTTGATGATCCGCTTGACGTCGAGGCCGGCGATCCGCCCAGCGTCCTTGGTCGCCTGGCGCTGGGTATCGTCGAAGTAGGCCGGGACGGTGATGACCGCCTCGGTGATCTTCTCGCCCAGGTACGCCTCGGCGTCCGTCTTGAGCTTCTGCAGGATCATCGCGCTGATCTCGGGCGGCGTGTATGTCTTGCCGTCGGCCAGCTTCACGCCGATCCCATCGCTCTTGGAGTCCTTCTCGATGGAATACGGGACGAAGCTCTTGGAGCGCTTGACCTCGGCGTCGTCGAAGCGGCGTCCCATGAAGCGCTTGATGGAATAGACCGTGTTGCCCGGGTTGGTGACCGCCTGACGCTTGGCCAGCTGGCCGACCAGCCGCTCGCCGGTCTTGGTGAACGCGACAACCGAAGGGACGGTCCGTCCACCCTCGGCGGACGCGATGACGGTCGGCTCGCCACCCTCCATCACTGCCACGACGGAGTTCGTGGTACCGAGGTCTATGCCGATGATCTTGCCCATGTTCGGTGTGGCTCCTTGTCAGTGCAGTGGGGCGGGGGGATCGGGTTGGATGTTGGGTGCCGCGGCGACGGCCACGAGGGCCGGCCGCAGGACACGGTCGCGCAGTCGATAGCCGCGCCGGACCGCTTCGACGATCTCGCCTTCGGGCCGGCCGGTGCCGGGCACGTTGACGATCGCCTCGTGCTCGCGTGGATCGAACGGCGTCCCGGTGGACGCGTCGATCGCGGTCACGCCCTCGCTCTCGAGGAGCAGGCGGAGCTTCCGGTCGATGGCGGCGATACCTTCGAACCAGGGGTCCCCGGCGACGGCCGCCGGACGCGCCTCGATCGCCCGATCGAAGTCGTCGGCGACGTTGAGGACCTTGCGGATCAGATCCTCGCCGGCCAGACCGAATTCGCGGTCGCGTTCCTCTGCGGTCCGCCGCTTGAAGTTGAGGAACTCGGCGCGTTCGCGCTGCAGGGCGGCAAGGTACTCCTCCGCGACCGTCGTCGCCGCGTCGCGCTCGGCGGACAGCGTCTCGATCCGGGTGAGCAGCGTCGTCGGCGAGATCTCCTGTTCGTCGATGCGCTCCTCCGAGCGCGTTCGGCGCCGATCAGGCATACAGGTGATCCACCAGTTCATCCATGAGGCCGGACACGAAGCGGACGGTGCCGATCGCCTGTGCGTAGCTCATCCGTGTGGGTCCCAGCACGCCGACCACGCCGATGGCCTGCCCGGGGCGGCCGTACGGGGCCAGGACGAGCGACACCTCACTCATGTCCGCCGGCGCGTTCTCGTGGCCGATGAAGATCGTGACCTGGCCGGACCCGGCGACGTTGCCGACCAGCTCGCCAAGATAGGTCCGGTTCTCGAGCGCGCTGAAGACGCGGCGCAGCTTGTCGCTCTGCGCGAACTCAGGGGCCTCCATGACGTTGAGCAAGCCGTCGCTGAAGACTTCCTCGATGGCGGCCGCGTCGTACTCACGCAGGACCTTGACGATCCGCTCGCCCACCCGGCCGGCGATGGCCTGGACGCGGTCGTTGCGGTCGAGCGTCGCCAGTCGTGTCTCGGCCCGGGACGCAGTCAGGTCCACCAAGCGCTCGTTGAGCAGGCCGGCCGCGGCGTTCAGGCTCGGCTGGTCGATGGCATCGTCGTCCGCGAACGTGACGAGCGCCTGCTTGATGGCACCTTCGCGCAGGACCAGGATGAGACTGGCCATCCGCTCGTTGATGGCGACGAGATCGATCCGCCGGATGTGGGCATCACGTGGCTTGGCGGGCGTGGCGAGACCGGCTGCCCGGGTGACCGAGGCGAGGGTTGTCGCGGCCAGACGAAACCAATGCTCGCTGGCGAACTCCACCTGACCGAACTGGTGGCGGATCATCAGCTGCTCCACGGCAGGCAGTGGCACGGCATCCGTGATGGATTCCACGTAGAAGCGATAGCCCTCGTCGGTGGGGATCCGACCCGCGGAGGTGTGCGGGTGGGTGAGCAGGCCGGCCGCCTCGAGCTCCGCGAGGATGCTGCGAACTGTCGCGCTGGACACGCCGAGGTGATAGCGCTCCACGAGCACGTGGCTGCCGACCGGCGTGGCGGTCGCGACGTATTCCTCGATGACGGCCCGGAGGATCGCCTGGGAGCGGACGTCCAGAGGGCCGGTGGAGTCGCGGGTGCGACGAGCCAACGGGGGTCTCCTGCGTAAGTTGGCACTCTATGGTTGAGAGTGCCAACGGTGTCCCGGCATCCTAGCAGTCAGCACGTCCGAGTGTCAACGCGGAGCGTCCCCAAGGGTCGTCGTGGGTGCCGAGGGACGACGCTGGTCATACGAGTCTGGCGAACAGTTCGTTCGAGAGCAGGCGACCACGCGTGGTCAGGACGATCCGGTCGTCCGGTGTGACGTCCAGCAGCGCGGCGGCCAGAGCCCACTGGAACGACTCGGCCAGCGGAGGTTCGAGGGCAGCGTTGGCCGGGACGCCGCGATCTGTCCGGAGGCCCAGGATCACCCGCTCGGCCGCCGCGGTGGTCGGATCGATCGGCTCGGAACCTCCCGGAGGCGCCGTCGGTCGCGAGCCATCGGCCGGTGTCAACGCCGCGAGATAGCCGTCCAGCCGCGCTGCGTTCCAGCGTCGCGTGACGCCATCGAACGCGTGCGCACCCGGGCCGACCGCCTCGTACGGCTGGCGCTCCCAATAGACGAGGTTGTGCCGACTCTCGTGGCCCGGCCGGGCCCAGTTGCTGATCTCGTACCCGCGCCAGCCGTCGTCGGCCAGCCGGTGGATGGCGTGGTCGTATTGGGCAGCGGCACGATCCTCGTCCTGGCGCGGCCGAGCGTCCGCCCGCCAGCGACGGGCCCCGGCCGTGGTCGGCAGATGGTCGCCGACGGGACCGGTCAGGCCCTCCGCGTCGGGGTCGTCGAGCGTAAGGGCGTAGAGCGAGAGGTGGTCGGGCGCCATCGCGAGGGCCGCCTCGAGCGACGCCACCCAGCTCGAAAGGGTGCCGTCGGGGACGTCGTAGAGCAGGTCCAGGCTGACCGAGTCGATCCCCCCGGCCCGTGCCGAAGCGACCGCCTCGGCCACGTCGGCGGTACGGTGCCGGCGGCCCAGCCGGCGCAGTTCCGCATCGTCGAGCGATTGCGCGCCGATCGACAAGCGGGTGACCCCGGCGGCTCGCAGGCCAGCGGGATCTCCGCGCTCATCGCGACCCGGGTTGGCCTCGAGCGTCACCTCGGCGCCGTCAGCGATGCCGAAACGATCGCGTATGTGGGCGAGCAGCTCGGCCACGGTCTCGGTCGGCAGGAGCGACGGCGTCCCGCCGCCCAGGTAGATGGTCCGGAGCGTCGGCCGGTCGCGCCCAAAGGCCACGTCAAGCGCATCGGCCCGCACGTCCAGGTCCGCATGAAGGGCCGCCACCAACGCCTCGATCCGAGCCCGTGGACCGCGTGCCGCGGCACCGGCGAGGACGACGAAGTCGCAATACGGACAGAGCGAGACGCAGAACGGGAAATGGACGTAGAGCGCCACAGGCGGGCTGGCCACGAGGCCAAAGGCCGGGTCGGTCACCAGGCCACGAGCCGGGTCGGTCACCGGTCCCGCGGCGTCGACTCCCGCGAGCCGATGGCGCGCCAGCCCTCGGGTATGCGCCGGCGCTTCTCGATCTCCTCGACCTCGCGGCCGCGCGGTCTCGTCTGCCCGGTGTGGCCGGTGCACAGGAAGACCGCCAAGCGGGTGGTCGCGTGGCCCAGGAAGGCAGCCGCGATACCGCCCGTCGCAGCGGTCAGCCAGCCGCCGAGCAGCCCCATCCCGAGGGTGAGCACCAGCAGGTAGCGGTCTCGTCC